>DATGQR010000294.1:0-5707 GCA_035304105.1 Thermomicrobiales bacterium
CACTGGTTATTGCGGTGGAAGACACATTGGCCGGGCACGCAAGCGCCTTCCTCTTCCGAGAGGCGCATCCAGTGCCGCTGCTGGTCGGGCGTCAGCCGCAGCTCGGCGCGGTCGCCGGTGTCGGTCTGGTGCAGCCAGGCCGTGATCTTGGCGTGCAGCTCGGCTTCCACCGGGTCGGACGGCGGCTCGCGATTGGCGATGAACCAGCGGCGCAGGCACAGGTAATTACTGCGCCCCTTGAGCACCGTCGCCTTCAATCCCGTCAACCGCGCCAGCGGCGAGCCGGGGTCATCCAGCGCCGCGGCGCGGGCCGCGGTCAGCAGCGTCGGAATATCCTTCTGGATGAGCTGGTCCTGCAGCGCGATCGTCGCTGTCGAGATGACCACATGCTCGCCGCGCTCGACGGCGTGCAGGGCAGCCGGCAGCAGGTAACCCAGCGATTTTCCCGTGCCGGTGCCGGCTTCGACGATCAGCTTACCGCCGTCGCGGAACGTGCGCGCCACAGCTTCCATCATCTCGGCCTGCTGTGGGCGCTCCTCGTATTGCTCCAGCGCCTTCGAGAACGGCCCACCGTCACGCAGCAGTGCCGCCAGTTCCGCCGGGTCGATCTGGCCGTCACCCTCGCGCGGCTCCAGCCGGGGCAGGCGGTCACGTGGCACCAGGAATGCGGCCTCCGGGCCGGGTTGTGAGGTGCCCGCGAGCTTCGCCATCAATTGCGCGCCGATCGAGCTGCCGCCCCACTGCTCGACCTCGGCGCGGCGCTCGGCTCGCACGGAGCGGAACAACGGCGCCAGATTCGAGCGCGCCGCCGCCGCCAGTTCGACCATGCGGTCGAGCGTCTGATCGTCGAACTCCTGCACGCGGCGGAGTAGCGAATTGAAGACGTGCATCGAGGTCTCGGCGTCATCGGCGGCGCGGTGCTTGGTGTCCGCCGGAATCCCGAGGCTCGAAGCGATCGTGCTCAGGTCGTAGCTCGACAAGTCCGGCAGTAAGATCGTGGCCAACTCGTAGGTGTCGTATCGCCTGCCGTTGTGCGTCAGGCCGGCCGCGGCCAGCATCTCCAGGTCGAAACCGATTGACTGCCCGACAACCGGCGCGTTGCGGATGAAATCGCGCAGCCTCGGGATGACGGTGCCAATAGACGGCGCATCCGACAGGTCGTCGTTAGTCAAGCCGGTGAGGTTTGCGATCGAGAGCGAGACGTAGCGCTCTGGTCGCACGAGTGTGGAGAAGGTATCGAGAATCTGGTCGCCGCGAAATTTGACCGCGCCGATCTCGATGATGTGATCGACGCCCGCCTCCATGCCGGTCGCCTCCACATCGAGCGCGACCATCACTGTCTTAGACATCGTTGCCGCCTCGCCCAATCGCGCCATTGCGAATCAGGTCATCAGTATGCATCACCAGATTCGCGAGCTGGTGGAGACCGCGAGGAACCTGGCGTACATCGATGAACTCGTCCACGCTGTGACCGCGGCCGCCCACGGTGATCCCAACGCAGACTGCCGGTATTCCCAGCGCCAGCGGGACGTTGGCGCTCGTGCTCGAGACGTCCAGATCGGCGCGGACGCCCGCTTCGCGCGCCGCAAGCCGGGCCGCGCTCACGAGTGGATGGCGCGGATCAATCGAGCCCGCTGGACGCTCGCCGAGCATCTCGATCGTGACCGCGATACCCGGCCGCTCGGCGCTCATCGCCACCTCGCGGACCTCGCGCGCGAGCCGGTCCAGCGCCACCGGGTCGATCGAGCGCATATCGACGACCGCCTCGGCGTTGGCGGCGATCGAGTTGACCGTGGTGCCGCCGGAAACCGTTCCGACGTTGAACGTCGTGCGGGGTCGTTCCGGGATCTTGATGCGATTCCAGGCGCTCAAGATATCGCCCAGCGTGTGAATCGCGCTCGGCTGCCCCCAGGCGCCCCACGAGTGGCCGCCCGGTCCCGACACGATGACCCGCAGGCGCTGTGATCCGGCGCCGCCGGTGGTGATGCGGCCGAGATTGTGGCCCTCGATCGCGATCACTGCGCTGATGTCCTCGCCGAACTGCTCGACCGCGCTGCGCATCCCGCGCAGGTTGCCTAGCCCTTCCTCCCCGGCGTCAGCCACCAGCACCACGTCCGCCGCCGTCTCAACTCCCAGTGAGTCAAAGAGATCGAAGAGACCGATCGCGGCAGCCAGTCCGAGACTGTTGTCGCCGATGCCCGGGCCGCGCAGCCAGTGCCCCTCGGTGCGGACGAACAGTTCCGTCTCGAGGGAGAACACGGTATCGAGGTGAGCTGAGATGAGGATCATGCCTGCTCCGGAGCCAGGCCGCGTGACGATGACGTTCGGGTCGGGCGTGATCTGCGCGTGGTAGCGGCGCCTTTCGAGCAGGTCGGCGACGAAGTGCGCGCGGTCGTGCTCCTGGCCGGTTGGCGCGGGTACGAGACAGATCTCGCCGGCAAGCCGCGTCACATCGCGGGCGAGTTCACGCGCACGCTGCGCGATGCTGGTTTGCCTGCGAGCAAGATCAAGCACTGAGGGTCGACCGGTTTCTAGCACGCTGAAAGGTCGCGGTTCCGTCGTGTACCGCGCACGCAGAACCCCTGCAAACCCCTAAACGATATGCGAGGTCGGGCGAGTATAGCACGGCAAACTCGTGCCGCTCTCTTGAGTCTACAGGACCAGGTTGGGCTACAATCCAACGCAGTGGAACGGAGGGGAAGTACATGAGTCTTGGAAGTATCTATCGCGGCCGCGAGGGCATGGTTTCCTGGGCGTTGCACAGGATCACTGGACTCGGGGTACTCCTCTTCTTGCTCATCCACATCGCCGACATCTTTGTGGTCCGCTACGGCGCCGAAGCCTTCGACGATCTGCTGATCATTTACCACGCACTGCCGTTCCGCATCCTTGAGATCGGCCTGGTTGCAGCCGTCTACTTCCATGCGCTCAACGGCATGCGCATCATCTTGATCGACTTCTGGGACGGTGCGGCGCTCAGACAGCGCGAACTCTTCTGGGGTGTCGTCATCATCTTCACGTTGATGTTCGTGCCGACCGCGATCTTGATGCTGATCGCGGCCTTCGAATAGTGTGCCAGAGACATTCGTCAGTCACGTGAGGGGGAACGCATGTCGTCGAGCTTGAGCCGGGGCGGTGGGAGAGCCCGTCCCCGTGGCGCCGGTGGCTTCGAGCTCTTCTCCTGGTACTTCTTCCGCGTCAGCGGTGTAGCGTTGCTGCTCCTGGCCGTCTTCCACGTCATCATCATGCACGTCATCAACACGGTCAATGAGATCGATCACGCCTTCGTCGTCGAGCGCTGGAGCCAGCCGTTCTGGCAGGTCTATGACTTCCTGTTGCTGACGCTGGCGCTCCTGCACGGGGTCAACGGCGCGCGCGTTGCTGTCGACGACTACATTCGCAGCAATGGCTGGCGCGTCGCAGCCTACTCGGCGCTCTTGCTCATCGCACTCGTATTCATGGTCTTGGGCGGGCTGGCGCTCGTCACCTTCGATCCGGGCCAGTTCGAATCCGTCGCTGGGAGGTAGCAACATGTATCACCGTCACGATGTCATCGTGGTCGGCGGCGGCGGGGCCGGCCTGATGGCCGCAGCCCAGCTCGCGGACGATCACGATGTCGCCGTCGTCTCCAAACTCTATCCGCCACGCTCCCACACCGGCGCGGCTCAAGGCGGCATCGCGGCCGCGCTGGCCAACGTCGAAGAAGACCACTGGGAATGGCACATGTTCGACACCGTCAAGGGCGGTGACTATCTCGTCGACCAGGATGCCGCCGAGATCCTGGCGCGCGACGCCATCGAGGCGATCATCGAGCTTGAGCACATGGGCCTGCCCTTCAACCGCACGCCGGACGGCCGCATCGACCAGCGACGCTTCGGCGGCCATACCCGCAACTTCGGCGAGGGCCCCGTGCGCCGGGCCGCGTACGCAGCCGACCGCACCGGGCACATGATCCTCCACACCCTCTTCCAGCAGTCGATCAAGCATGACGTCACCTTCTATGACGAATTCCACATGCTGGACCTGCTGATCACCGACGATGGGATCTGCAACGGTCTGGTCGCGCTGGAGATCGCCACCGGCGAATTGCACGTCTTCCACACCAAGGCCGTTATCCTGGCGACCGGCGGCTACGGCCGGGTCTTCAAGATCACGTCCAACGCCATGGCCAACACCGGGGACGGCGTGGCCATCCCCTTCCGGCTGGGGATCCCGTTGGAAGATATGGAGTTCTTCCAGTTCCACCCGACCGGCATCTATCGCCACGGCATCCTGATCACCGAGGGCGCCCGTGGCGAAGGCGGCATCCTGCGTAACCACGCCGGCGAGCGGTTTATGGAGCGCTACGCGCCCACGATGAAGGACCTGGCGCCCCGCGACATGGTCTCGCGCTTCATCTGGCAGGAAGTGCGCGAGGGCCGCGGGATCAATGGCGAAGATTACGTCCATCTCGACCTCACGCACTTGCCGCCGGGAACGCTTCAGGCGAAGCTGCCAGACATCACGGACTTCGTCGAAACCTACCTGGGCATCGATCCCGAAAAGGAGATGATTCCGATCCAGCCGACGGCACACTACGCGATGGGCGGCGTGCCGACGGATATCGACGGCCGGGTGGTGGTTGACGCGGACAACACCGTCTTGCCCGGGCTGTATGCAGCCGGCGAGTGCGCCTGCGTCTCGGTGCATGGCGCGAACCGGCTGGGCACCAATAGCCTGCTGGACCTCGTCGTCTTCGGCCGCCGCGCCGGGCTTCAGGCCAAGGAGTACATCCAGGAGGTCGGCTTCCGCCCCCTCCCGCCGGAGCCCGACTATCGCGCCCGCGCCGAAGTCGACACGTTCCTGAGCCGGACGTCGGGCGAGCGAATTCCGGATATCCGCGCCACGCTCCAGCAGGAGATGATGGACAAGGCCAGTGTCTTCCGCACCGGCCCGGACCTGGAGAAGGTCAGCCAGACGCTCGTCGAGCTGCGCGACGCTTACACCAACGCGGCGATCCAGGACCGCGGCAAGATCTTCAACATGGATCTGGTCGAGGCAATCGAGCTTGGTTGCCTGCTGGACTGCGCCGAGGCAATCGTCGCCAGCGCACTAGCCCGCACCGAGAGCCGCGGGGCGCACATGCGCGAGGACTACCCCGAGCGCAACGATGACGAGTGGCTGGCTCACACGCTGGCATACAAGACGTCAGGCGGAATCCGGCTCAAGAAGAAGCCGGTCGTGATCACCCGGTTTGAACCACAAGAGCGGAAGTACTAAACCATGCGCGTACAGTTGAAGATCCTGCGCTATAACCCGGAAGTCGACACCAAGCCGCACTACGAGACGTACGTGGTGGAGCAAGAGCCGACCGACAAGGTGCTCGATGCCCTGAATACCGTCAAGTGGTATCAGGACGGCACGCTCTCCTACCGGCGCTCCTGCGCCCACGGCGTGTGCGGCTCGGACGCGATGCGCATCAACGGCCGCAACGCGCTGGCCTGCAAGCTGCTGATTCGCGACGCCGGCAGCGAGATCACGATCGAGCCGCTGTTGGGCTTCGATGTCATCAAGGACTTGATCGTCGACATGGAGCCCTTCTGGGAGGGCTACAAGTCCATCAAGCCATACCTGATCAACGACGAGGCGCCCACCGGCCGCGAGCGGCTGCAGACGCCCGAGGAACGCGAGATCTTCGACGACACCACCAAGTGCATCATGTGCGCCG
>DATGQR010000295.1:0-7045 GCA_035304105.1 Thermomicrobiales bacterium
CGCCGCCGGGCTTGACCACCCGCTGCATGGCGCGCACCCCGACCTGGGGATCGGGAAGGAAGTTGAGGACGAGCCCGGAGACGACGGCGTCGTAGGCGGCGTCCAGCTCCCCGCCCAGGTCCATCGCGTCGTCGACCGCGAAGCTGGCGCGCTCGTCGGTAATCCGCTCGCGGGCAGCTGCGACGAACTGCGGCGAGAGGTCGACCCCGCGCACCCGGCGTGGCGCGGCGCGTTCGAGGATCGCACCGGCGAGTGGTCCCGGGCCGCAGCCGACGTCAAGCCAGTCCGCGCCTTCCGGCATCGCCAGCCACTCGATCAGCTCGCGGGCGACCAGCCCGCTCCAGCGCCCGACATACCGCCAGCAGGCATCGCTATCGAACCACTGCGCTCCGTCCGGCTTGGCCATGGCTTTGCGCCCTTCTGCAACCACGAGTGCCGGCGCTCATAATAGTTAGTGACCGGCGCGATTAGGCGGGTTCGATCCGTGCCGGTTCCCCGGCCGGCTGTGCCGGCGCGCAGGACACTCAGTCGAAGAAGCCCGGTGGGGGCTGCAGGCAGCCGAAGGTCTCACAGATCATCCCGGCGAAGTGGATCGTGGTGCGATCTTCGAGATAGGGACCGATGGCCTGGAGACCGAGCGGCAGCCCGTCGCGGTTCAGTCCGACTGGGAAGTTGGTGGCCGGCTGGCCCGGCAGCGTCGCCAGCGAAGGATAGGCCGACAGCAGGTCATAGTGGGCCGGCTCGCCGTTCACGTCGAGTCTGCGGTCCAGCCAGCGCTCGGTCGTGTGTGGATAGGCCGGGCAGAGCGTGACCGGGGTGAGCAGGATGTCCCAGTCGCGGAAGAACTGGCGGTAGAGCCGGCGATAGCGCTCGCGCTCCTCCATCCAGCCGATGTAGTCGGCGATGGTCGCCGTCATGCCGCGCGCTTTGGCCAGGCTGATCTCGTCGCCGTTTGCGCTGAGCCGCCGCACCGCCCGCTCGCGCACGTCGGGCGGCAGCCCGCGGGTGACGATCGCGTTGAGCAGCGCGAGGTAGGTGCGGTAATAGTCGCGGAAGTCGCCGAAGCCGTCGGGCATGACTTCGGCCACTTCGACGCCGATCCCGCTGAGCTGGCTGGCCAGGCGCTCCTGGGCGGCCAGTGTCTCGTCGTCGCAGGGCAGCCAGTCGAGCCGGGGCAGGACGGCCACCCGGAAGTCGCGCAGCCTGACCCCGCGCGCCTGAGGGATCGTCAGCCGCCAACCGATGTCCTCGCCCGCGACCGGACCGGCCATGACATTGAGCGCCAGCTCCAGGTCGTCGGCGCGGCGGGCGATGGGCCCCTGGACAGTCATCGGCACGGCCGGGTTGGGCAAGCTGCCCTTGGGCATGGCCGTCTCGCTAGGTTTGTGGCCGAGGACGCCGCAGTAGCTGGCCGGGATGCGCACCGACCCGCCGATGTCGCTGCCCAGCTCCAGCGGGCTCATCGCCGTCGCGACCGCCGCCGCGCCGCCAGTGCTGCCGCCGGAGGTGCGCTCCGGGTTCCAGGGATTCTTTGTCGTCCCGAAGAGCGGGTTGCTGGCCTGCCAGTCGCCGCTGTTGGGCACGTTGGTCTTGCCGAGGATGATCGCCCCGGCGGCCCGCAACTTGGCGACGTTGGGGGCATCCTCCTCCGCCCGGTGGTCGGCACGCTCGGGGTTGCCGCCGGTCGTCCGCAACCCCGCGACGTCGATCTGGTCCTTGATGGTGATCGGCAGGCCGGTCAACGGTAGGTCGCGGCCGGCGGCCCGGGCCTCGTCGGCTCGCATGGCCGCCTCACGCGCTTCGTCGAAGTTCTTGGTGACGATGACGTTGACGGCGGGGTTGTGCTTCTCGATGCGCTTGATGTGCAGTTCGACCAGCTCCCGCGCGCTGACCTCGCCGGCCTGCAGCGCTCCCAGCATCTCGACTGCGCTGGCGAAAGGGTTGAACTCGGCGGCCATCGGCGCACCCCCAGATTCCATCGGTCTCGGCCCGGACTATGCAGGCATCCTAGCGCATTGGCGGCGGCCCCACCGGGCGCGGTCCAGTGGGGCGCGGCTACTGCGTGGCGGTCGACAGATCCAGTGGGATCACAGCGTTGGCGATGCCGTCGGTGATGAGCATCTCCCGGCCGTCGGGGCTGATCGCCATGCCATAGGGACGCAGCAGGCTGGAAGTCGTGCGAGAGATGATGTGATCGGCTTCCGGATAGATGACGATGATCTGGCCGTCGACCGAGTCGCTGGCATAGAGCAGGCCGTCCGGGCCGAAGACGAGGTAGGGCTCGAAGAACTGCTGGCCCTCCCAGGCATCGATCAGCCAGGGGTCGAGCGGCTCGCCCTCCGCGGTGAAGCGCGCGATGCGGGCGTTGTGTGAGTCGGCGACGTGAACGATGCCGTCGGGTGACACGGCGATGCCGACCGGCTCGATGAGTTGGCCCGCTTCCGTGCCGAATCCGCCGAAGCTGCGCACCCACTCGCCGCTCAACTCGAAGACCTGGACGCGCTCGTTGCCGGTGTCGGTGACGTAGACCAGACCGTCGTGGATGGCGATGCCGCGCGGCCCGTAGAAGGAGCCGGGCTGGAGGTCGACCGCGCCCGGGTCGTCGCCAGCGTCGTAGAAGCTGCCCCAGGAGTTGATCAGCTCGCCGGTCGGCGCGTAGACCTTGATCTGGTGGTTCCAGGTGTCGGCCACGTAGAGGTTGCCCTCGTCGTCGACTGCCAGCCCTCCGGCGCCGCCCTGGCCGCCCGGGAAGAGTGCCAGTTCGTTCTCACCGATGAAGCCGATAAATTCCCCGGCAGCGTCAAAGTGCTGGATGCGGCCATTGCCGCCGTCGACGACGTAGACGCCGCCGGCCGCGTCGAAGGCGATCCCGCGTGGCTGGTTGAACTGCCCGGCCGCCGAGCCGATCCCGGCGCGGTCGTTCAGGTTGTACGGCCCGGTCGCGGCGGCGAAGCGGTCGGCAATCAGCGGAATCGCCCGCAAGTGGAACTCAGTGGCCGGAACCGGCTGGTCAGTCTCACGGTGGAACAGGAACCAGCCGAAGTCACGCCAGCCCTCGACGCTGAAGAGGTCGCCCAACAGGCCACCCCAGTCCGGGGATGTGACATAATCCGGTCGCTCGTACTGGAACAGATAGGTTTCGCCGGGCATCCCTGGCGCCACGGCGTCGGCGTCGCGGTGACCGGCCAGGATGACCAGCTGGGTGCCCTCGGGCAGGCTCTCGGTGTCGGGATCGAAGACGATCAGGTTCGGGAACTCGCGGAAGTACCAGGCAAAGGGCTGCTCGATCTCCTGGTCGAGCGCGATGCGCAGGGCGACGCCGCCGACCGGCATGCGAGCGTCTCGCTCGGTGCGGGTGATGTCGCGGGAAATGCGGTAGAGCCGGTCGATGAGCGTCGGGATGCCATCGCTCATGGCCGGGCGCGTCAGCAGGTTGCCCGGCTCGCCCGGCCAGACGGTCGCGCTCAGCACGGCCGAGCGCAGGGTGATCGCCGACAGCACCAGGCAGGCTGTCAAGACCGTGAGCGCGACCTGACGCCCGCGCAGGCGAGCGCTCAAGCGGGCCAGCAGCAGCCCGGCCGGGACCAGGGCGACAATCGCGATCAGCAGGAAGCGCACGATCGTCTGGCTGGCCGTGCGCCCCGGCTCCGGCGACGCCAGCCCGAGCAGGCTGACGAAGGCGAAGAAGACCACGACCAGCGCAGCGACAAACGCGGCCGGGTAGGCCAGCCGCTGGCCCGGGACGCGCAGCCGCCCGAGCAGCTCCACCGCGCCGATCCCGGCCAGCAGGCCCAGCGGGATCAGCGCTAGTCCGTGGCCCCCAGCCGGTACATCGCCCAGCACGCTCAGGACGACCAGCGCGACGAGCGCCCAGATGCCCAGCGCGCGCGTCGACTCCCGCCAGCGACCCCAGACGATTCCCACGATCGCAAACAGCAGGATCAGCGGCTCGTTGACGATCAGATTCCAGACGGCCAGCTGGAAGCCATCGCCGAACTCGCCCAGGTAGTCGCTCCAGAGCAGCGACATCGACTCCGCCGGCGCCTTGTAGATACTCGACGGCTGGGTCAGCAGCGCGGTCGAGAACAGCACAAAGGCGCTGGCGAACGCGGTTCCGGCGATGGCCAGCCGGTCGATGTCTGGCCGCTCCGCCTCATCGCGTAGAAGCAGGGCCACCCCGAGGGCGACCAGAAGCGCCGCTGGCAGGCCGAGCGGGCCGGAGAGCAGCAGCAAGGCGAGGCTCACCCCGGCGATACCCGGCGCGATGAACCCCTGCCCGTGCAGCGCCCTGGTCGCGCTCACCAGCAGCAGGACGCTCAGGGCCACCAGCAGCGCGCCGCCATCCAGCGTCCGGGAGGCAGTGACCAGCGTCGGCGAGAGCGCCAGCAACGCCATCGTCGCGGCCACCGGGGCGAGGCCGAAGCGGCTCCGCAGCCCGAGCAGCGCGACGATCGCCGCGATTCCGGCGACGGCCATCGAGAGCCGCGCGATCGAGATGGTCGTGTCGCCCAGGAACATGAAGAGCGCGGCCCACTCGACGACGAAGGGCTTGCCGTACATGTCGTCCGGGATGGTGTTGCCGCGGATCAGGTCACGCGCGGCCAGCGCCAGGCCCCCTTCGGTCGGGTTGAAGGCCCAGCGGTCCAACTCGGGCAGGCGCAGCGCCATTGCCAGCAGGATGGCAGCGGCGGCGACAACCGAGCCGGCCGTCAACGGCAGGCTGATGGTGCGATCGAGCATCGACGCCTCGACCTCGCGCTCGCGCCCGTCTTCGATGTTGTCCAGTTCGATGTGCCGCGTCTCGGTATCCACGCTCACTCCAGCTGCGCCGGCGTCAGGGCCGGCGGACGTTCCTGCCGCGCGTTAGTATCGCGCTTCGTTCCAGATGTCGACCAGATCGTTGCGTACGTAGACCCGGAAGTCGAAGTCCGAGCGGATCTGGTCCCACAGCTCGCGGTAGGCCACCAGCCTGAACATCTTGGCTTGCTGTTGCGGCTCGCGCATCGACCAGAGCGAGCTCCAGACGCTCTCGAGCACGTCCATGGCCGAGTAGGGGCCCGGTTCGTCGGTCTGGTGATTCTGCTCGGCCGGGTTGTTCAGCTCCGGCGCGATCGCGAAGCGGCGATAGGTCGGGTCTTCCGGGAAGAACCAGCGCATCGTGTAGTCCTGGTAGGTGTAGCCGGTCAGCATGTCGACGTTCTCGCCCCAGTTCTCCTGGGAGATCAGCACGATCTCGGCGGTCGGCGGACTGTCGAGCGTCGTGCCATAGAAGCGCCGGTTGGGGTAGTCGCGGATGTACCACTGGAAGGGCCAGGAGACGCCGCTGTCGTACCAGATGCTGATGTCCTTGCCGCCGTGGATCTGGCGCGACATCTCGCCGATGTCCTCCATCACCCGCTCGACGTCCGGCGAGGCCTGGCTGTACATCAGCATGTCGACCGCCACGTCGCCCTCGGTGTAGGTGAAGCGGTAGCTGACGTGTAGCTGCCCGAGGATCATGACGCCGATCAGCGCGACGGCGCTCGTCGCCAGCGCCGGCTTCGGCCCGAGCCGCCAGATGCCGTAGAGCACCAGGGTGATCAGCGCCAGCAGCGGCACGTAGAGAATCCAGGGGTTGTCGCTGGCGAACGGGCGCAGGTTGCGGACGTAGTTGCCGAGCTCTTCGTCGTAGGTCCACGGCCCGGCGCTGGCCCAGGCCCAGACCAGGAACCAGCCGCCGGCCAGAACCGGGATGCCGGCCGCCAACACGACCGTCGCGCGCCGGCGCATCGCGCCCTCGCGCAGCCGGGCCTCGATATACTCCAGCGCCTCGCCAGCGAACGACGCGCCCAGCAGGATCATCGGCAGGACGACGTGGACGCTCAGCCAGGGCATCTTCTCGCCCGCCCAGGAGAGCACGGCCAGCATGAGGACCGCCCAGTAGAGGAAGAAGCCCTGCATGTAGACGCGCGTCCCAATCCGACCGCCCAACGGGTAGTCCCCGCCGCGCACGCGCCGCAGCACGCGCCGGACCGTCAGCACCCCGGTCACCGGGAAGAGCAGCACGGCGAAGAATTCGTACTGCGGCAGCAGGAGCAGGTAGTAGAACCACGGCTGCGCGCCGCGCTGGACGCCCTGCTGGCCCAGCCAGTAGCCCAGCGCTCCGAAGGTCGCGCTGGCCAGCCCACCGAAGTTGGTGAACAGCGTGGTGTAGAGGACGACGAAGATCGCAAGCCCGATCCCGATCCCCAGCGCCAGCCCGCGCCGGTCGCGCAGCGCCAGGTAGAGCGTGTGTGCCGTGGTGTGGGGCGGCGTCCGCCCCAGCACGTCATCGAGCCAGCGGCCGCCGTCAGTGCGTAGCCGGTCGGCGACCATCAGGACGGCGACGATCGCCAGCCCGACGACTCCCAGCCCGGCCAGCACGTACGGGTGCTGCGCCAGCTCGACCGCGAACTGGTTGATGTTCTCCTGCGACGGGTTCTCCCAGGGAATGCCGGGCAGCGGCTTGACGCCCAGCGCCCGGAGCACGCCGATCGTCCCGAGCAGCGCGACGCCGGAACCGACCAGCACGCCGAACATTGCCCGGTGCACCTGCCAGCTGATGATGATCGCCAGGAAGGTCACGATGATGAAGGCCACGATGAACGAGACTTCTTTGGTGCAGAAGAGGAAGCCGGTCGCCGCTCCGGCCGTGACCAGCCAGCGCCGCTCCGGCCGCTCCAGGTAGCGCAGCGCGGCGATGACGATCAGGAAGGTGGCCGTCAGGGCGTAGATGTCGTGCCGGATGAAGCGCGAGTAGTAGAGGATCGACGGCGAGAAGAGCAGCACCGCCGAGGCCGTCAGCGCGCCCCAGCGGCCCAGCAGCCGCGGGCTCCGCAGCAGCGCCGGCATCATCACTAGCGCCACGCCGAAGATCGCCGGCACGATGCGGCCGGTCACGTCGTTGTCGCCGAACAGGAAGTAGCTCAACGCGTTGGCGTGGAACAGAAATGGCCCGTGCATCAGCGGGTTGTGAGTGTATTCGTAGTGGTCGTAGAGCTTCCACGAGTAGTAGGTGTGCAGGCTC
>DATGQR010000296.1:0-3912 GCA_035304105.1 Thermomicrobiales bacterium
ACGACCGGCATCGCGACAGCGCGCGGCTACACCGGGCAGGGCGTGGCCACCACCAACCTCTCCGGCCGGGTGCTGGCCGACCTGATCACCGGCGAGAAGTCCGAGCTGACGCTGTTGCCGACGGTCAACCACAAGTCGCCCGACTGGGAGCCAGAGCCGCTGCGCTACGTCGGCGTGCGCTATGTCCAGCAAGCCTATTTCCGGCTGGATGAGAAGGCCGAGCGCACCGGCGTCCCGCCCGACGGCACGTCGCTGGCCGAGCGCATGAGCCGGCATTAGCCGGGATCGGCAGCATTCGAACCCTATCGCCACACACCAGGCCGCTAATTCGAGCCTGGTCTGCCGTTGACCGTAGGGGTGATTGACGGTGCAAGGCTTCTCAATGCATTGCGACATTGCGACGACTATCCGAATCAGAGGCGCCTCAAGTCAGTTCAACCGCGAGGATTGCTGGGAGCCAGAGCCTCGATGCCGGCGATCAACAGGTCGAGGCCGAAGCGGTAGTAGGCGTCGGGGTCTGCGCCGGAAGTCAGGTAATTGGCCGCCGCAGTGATGTTTGGGAAGTCCTCTGACGGCAGTTCGCGCACCGCCTCGCGCGCCCGCCTCTGCCAGGCGCCGTCGTCGGTGGTGGGCGCCAGCAGCGCCTCACGCGCGACCAGGCTGACTATGGTCTGGAGATAGGTCAGCACCTTCGCGGCGTCTTCTGGCGAGAACCCGGCGCGCCGCAGGATGCCGAGCGACACCTCGACCTGGGCGAGCGCCCCGTGAGACGTCGCCCCGCGAGACAGGATCAGCAGCGCTGTCTGGGGATAGGCGCGCAGGACTTCGATCTCCGCCTCGATCACCGCCCGCAGCTGCGCCTGCCAGGGGGCGCCGTCTACCACTGTGAATTCCATCTGGTTGTGTAACCAGCCGACCATGGCGTCCAGCAGGTCGTCCTTGTTTTCGACATGCCAGTACAGCGCCATTGGCGTGACGCCCAGCCGGCGAGCGACCTGGCGCAGGCTGACGGCCTGCAATCCCTGCTCCTCGGCCAGTTCGACGGCGGCCTCGACAACGCGTTCCCGCGAGAGGGGTGGGTTCGTAGCGGTGAGATCTCCTGCGCTCATACTTGACAACTATACACTGTACAGTTAGGATTCGGCTATACGCTGTATAGTGACGTGAGCCTGCTGCAATGCAGTGATAGTCTCATCGGTAAGGCCATAACGGAAAGCGAGTTCAACGATGAGCACAGCGATCAAGCAGTTCCCGCGTCAGATCGACTCCGTATTGCGGCGCCCCTGGCAGATCCGGGCAATGGCTGTCGTCGACGCGGTGATCCTCAACGTCATCATCCTCCTCGTTGCACGGGCCATTACCGGCGAGTTCCCGCGGGCGGCGTTGTCCGGCGATGAGCAGACGATCCGCCTGCCCGAGGTAATCATTGTGACGGCGTTCGCCGGCCTGATCGCGGCGCTGCTGCTCGGCCTGCTCGAGCGGTTCACGGATCGCGCCAAGACGATCTGGACAGCGATCGCGTTCGTCGTGCTGCTGATCTCGTTGATCGGGCCGCTCGATGGTGGCGTTGATACCGAGTCGAAGATCACCCTGGCGCTGCTGCACATTGGGGCTGCCGCCACGATCATCCCGCTAATGCGTCGCGAACCCGCGACGGATTAGTGCTTCGCGAGATTCAGCGACTGCCGGGCCGGCGACCAAACGCGCCGACCCGGCTCGTTCTTCATCCCATTCCCGGCATCCGGGCATCCCCGCCGGTCGTAGATTCGTCAGACGCACGTGGGCGGCCATTTCGCGTTTGTGCCTACCGCCGCCGGCAAGCCTCTTGTACGATTGTTCCTGTGAGTCAGTCCGCCTCGGACCAGCCGCCGGCTCGCGGCGATCGTTAGTGACGTTCCACGCACCCCGGACTCGTGGAACCGCGGTTGTGCTTCGCTCGTAATCCCCTTGAATAACCATCGTGAGGCGGGCACTAGGGAGGAACCACCGACCATGGCACCCAGCGAGTTTCCAAAGACGCTTGGTGAGTTGAAGGAAAGCGGCTACCAGGTTCTGCCGATTCGCGAGGAGATGCGGAAGAACCTCATCGCCCGGCTGCGCTCCGATGAACCGATGTTCGAAGACGTCATGGGGTACGAAGAAACGGTCATTCCCCAGATCGAGAATGCGATCCTCTCCGGCCAGGACATCATCTTCCTGGGTGAGCGCGGCCAGGCTAAGACGCGCATGGCCCGTAGCCTGGTGAACCTGCTCGACGAGTGGACGCCGGTCGTCGCCGGATCGGAGATCAACGACAATCCGTTCCATCCGATCTCACTGATGGCCCGCCAGCTCGTCGAAGAGCGCGGCGACGACACGCCGATCGAGTGGGTCCACCGCGACGACCGCCTGGCGGAGAAGCTGGCAACCCCGGACACGACGATCGCCGATTTGATTGGCGAGGTCGACCCGATCAAGGTTGCGGAGGGTCGCTATCTCTCTGACGAGCTGACGATCCACTATGGCCTGATCCCGCGCACCAACCGCGGCATCTTCATCATCAACGAGCTGCCTGACCTCGCCGAGCGCATCCAGGTCGGCCTGCTCAACATCATGGAGGAGCGCGACGTTCAGATCCGCGGCTACCGGGTACGCCTGCCGCTCGACGTTTACGTCGTCGCCAGCGCCAACCCGGAGGACTACACCAACCGGGGCCGGATCATTACGCCGCTCAAGGACCGCTACGGTTCTCAGATCCGCACCCACTATCCCCAGACGATCGACATCGAGATCGACATCATGGAGCAGGAGCGCTACGAGTTCGCGACCGATGGTGTCGAGGTGATGGTGCCGCAGTTCATGCGCGAGGTGATCGCCGACATCACCCATCTGGCGCGGCGCAGCCACGACATCAGCCAGCGCTCCGGCGTTTCGGTGCGCATGTCGATCGCCAACTACGAGAACCTGGTCTCGAACGCGCTCAAGCGCGCCATCCGGCTGGGCGAATCGACCGCCGTGCCGCGCATCTCCGACCTGCGCGCCGTGTTCGCCTCGACGACCGGAAAGATCGAGTTGGAGACGATGGGCGACGCGCAGGAGGACCGCGTCATCGAGAAGCTGATCCAGGGCGCGATCGTCAGCACGTTCAACAGCTATTACTCGGTACGCGACTTCGACGACCTCGTGCTGGCGTTCGACAACGGCCTGACGGTCGAAGTTGGCGACGACCGCTCGGCGATGGACTACGTCCACCAGGTGTCGCACATGGACGGCATGCGCGAGGCGCTCAATAAGCTGGGCGTGACTGGCTCGCCGCAGGGCATCGCGGCCGGCGTCGAGTTCATTCTCGAAGGGCTGCACCTCAATCGTAGGCTCAATAAGGATCAGGTTGGCGCCCCAAGCGGCGGAGCGCGTTACCAAAGCTGACGATCTAGGCGGTAAACGAGCATTTCCGCGCCGGGACTCGGACTTCGGTTCCAGCCCCGGCGCATTCGTGTGCGGAGCTAAGTGCCGGTCGCATCGAAGGTGGCGTTGAAGGAGCGGGCCAGGAGCTGGGTGCCAGCGCCGCCAACCCGGGCATCAGCTGTCGCGAGTCAACGCTCGTCGCCGCAGGGCCGCGCGCAGACCTGCCTCCTAAGCCTGCCGGCGACTGAGAGCTTGGCTGGGGGTAACGAGTGAGCGGGCAGCTCTGGCTGCCCGCTCGTCTACTTGCCTGCGTCCGCATGAGGATCTACAGGGCTACCTGGGGAGCTTCGCGCTCGACGGCGGATTCGTCCAGGTTGAAAGTGCTGCCCGGCTGGAAACCCATGCGGCTGGCGAGCAGCGTCCCGGGGAAGCTCTGGCAGGCGATGTTATAGGACAGCACGGCATCGTTGTAGAACTGCCGGGCGAAGGCGATGCGGTTCTCTGTCGAGCTCAACTCTTCCTGGAAGT
>DATGQR010000297.1:0-3036 GCA_035304105.1 Thermomicrobiales bacterium
TCACCCAGAATGGGGAAAGCTGGTCGCGCGGGCTGCCGGCGTCGTGGGTGATAATCGTGTTCGCCGCGTCGACCGTGGCCTGCAGGTCACGGATCACCCGGTAGGGCGAGAGCGGCGTCGCGCCGGAGTCGGTCTTGTGCCGCCAGGCTTCCAGCCACTCCTCGCGCACCTTCACGATCTCGGTGGCGACCGCCTCGGCGCGGCCGCGCAGCTCGCCGCCGAGCCGCTCCAGCACGGCTTCCACGAGCATCGCCAGGGTCAGCTTCGCATCGCCGACCAGGGCATCGTGCACTTCGAGGTCGCGGTTGATGTCGGCCGCGTCGAGCGTGGCGTGGATGTAGGTCTTGCCGGGCGGAAACTGGATGCCGTACGAGGTCGCCGCGAAACTGCAGCCGACGCCGAAGATCAGGTCGGCGCGCTGAAGGAAATGGTGTACCGGCCCCGGCAGCGTGCGGCCGCCCGAGCCAAGGGAAAGCGGATGCGTCTCCGGAAACGCGCTCTTGCCTTCCAGGCTGGTCGTGACCGGGGCCTCGAGCAGTTCGGCGAGCCTGCGAAGCTCCTCCCAGGCCTCGGCGTAGTGGACGCCCTGGCCGGCGTAGATGACCGGCCGCTCGGCCGCGATCAGCGCTTCGGCCACCCGGTCGACGTCACCGGGATCGGGAGCTGTCCGGCGACGCGGGGCGGGTGCGTACTCCCAGCCAGCGGGCACCTCGTCGTCGAACATGTCGAACGGGATTTCGACGATGACCGGGCGCGGCCGGCCGTTCTTGACCTGGGTAAACGCCCGGCGCATGGCTCGCACGACGGCGTCCGGCGAGGTGACCTGCTCGATGTTCTTGGCGACGTGCTGGAAGTTGAGCAGCGCGCTGAAGCGCGGCGCGACGTTGGCCTGCGAGCGCGGGTAGCCGGCAGGCAGGACGAGCAGGGGCACCGACTCGCTAAAGGCCTGGGCTACCGCGCCGAAGGCATTCTCGATGCCCGGCCCGAACTGCATGGCCGCCACGCCGATCGTCTTGCCCGACGTGGCCCGGCTGATGGCATCAGCCATATGTACACCGGTGCGCTCCTGGCGCACGATGATCGGCCGGATTCCGGCCTCGGCACCGGCTTCAAAGAGCGGGTTGGATGGGTAACCGATCAGGTACTCCACACCCTCGCGCTTGAGGATTTCGACGATCGTCGCAGCGACATCCATGGGCGTCTCCCCGTGCCTGCAAGCTCCCGATCGTCGTCGCGCGAGGCGGGGCGCTCAGGCGTGCGGGAAGTCCACTCCGCAGGCCTGCTCGGACGATCGGCTCCAGTTCAGGAGCGCATCGTACTCGATATCGTCGAGCACGAACTCTTCCTGGCAGTCGGGGCAGGTGACGACGTAGACGCAGTCGTTACGGGCCTCGCACCATTCGGTCACGTCGCCATAGAGCCCCTTGGAACAGAGGTGTTCTCGCACGCGATCGATGACAGAGACGGGCGACACAGACATGGCGCCTCCCCCTTCGTTGGGATGTGTGCTTGCTTGTAATCGGTAAGGATGACGCACGCGCCAGCGGATGTCAACCGCTGCCTGGTTGTCAGCGCGCCGCATATCGTGGGCTGCCGCTCAGTAGCCCCGCACCACCAGGTAGATGATCTCGACAAGCAGCACGCCGATCCCGGCCAGCGCGGCGAGCGCCCCCAGCCCCAAACCCAACTCTCTCCAGCCACGCAGAACGGCCGGCAGGAGGGCCACCGAGGCGGCCGCCTGCGCCGCCAGCACGAACACACCACTGTGGCGGGGCACGACGTATCCGGCGAGCGTCAGGAGGGGTGGTTCGTTCGGATCGAAGAAGGGACTGCCCTGATGGATGATCATCTGCGCCTGGAAGTAGTAAGCGGCCTCGGCGAGCAGCGCCGCCGCGACGATCGTCACCCCGCCGATCCGCAGCCAGCGCCCGGCCGAGCGGGACCAGGCCCCGGCTGCTCCGAACACCGGCCCGGAGAGCGCCGCGAGCAACAGCCAGGCACGCGACTCCGGATCGTAGACGCGCGACTCCTGCCCACCCACTGTGATACCGCTGGTGTAGACGGCGTAGTAGGCCAGCACGCCGACGGCAAGGGCGAGCCCGCCGCAGAGCGCGCCGCGCGGGTTGCTCCCGGCCCAGCACCCGATCAGCCAGGCGAGCAGCAGCCACGGCCCGCCCAGGTTGAAGAATCCGGAGTACGGCGACGGCGCCCCGTCACCCAACCAGCAGAGCACGCCCCAGAGCGTGCCGGCCAGCAGCGCGGTTGATATGGCAAGCCACCAGGCGCGCGCGAACGTCCGACCAGTGGGCGCGGCCTGCGCCACCATGTTGCTGCGTCGCAACAGGGCTCCTCCATGGAGTTCAACGGCGCGCTCCGGCGCCATACGTCGAGTCTGCCAGCAACTATACGTACAGCGGCGCAAGAATGCCGCCGACTGCCGGCCGCTATCTGAAGCGCACAGTCCGGAGTTCCTCGACCGGCCAACCACCCGCCCGGGCGCCGGCCAGGTAGCAACTCTCGAAGAACGCGAGCAGGGCGTCGTGCGGGTCCGGCAGGGCGCGCAGGTCGTCGTACATCAGCAGGGCACGCGAATTCCCCGCTTCGCCGCCCCAGTGTGCGGCCTCGGGGTGCAGCGGCTGGCTCCTGAGCCCATCCGGCTCCGGCCAGGTGTAGGAGTAGTAGGCCGGCGCGGGGATATTGTCGTCACCGGCCCAGAAGCCAACCGCGATGACCTCGTGCGAGTAGGCTTCGCGAGTCACGAAATCGGCGTCGGGCAGATCCGGCGCGCGGCGGCCGGAATAGCGCCCCAGCGCCAGATCGAGAGAGTGCCAGAACAGGTGCGACGGGCTCTGTTTGCCGGTGAAACTCCCGGCGAACTCCTGCAAGACCTGGTCGCTAAAGCGCAGGATCTCGAAGTAGCGCTCGATATAGTCGCGGTCGTAAGCGGCGTGGTGGTCGTCCGACGGGAACGGTGTCTTTGGCGAGAGATCGTAGGGAATCGCCAGGATGTCAGGCTCGATACCGAAGCCGGCCAAC
>DATGQR010000298.1:0-8667 GCA_035304105.1 Thermomicrobiales bacterium
CAAGCCGGTTGACTTCCGCAAGGGCACCGAGCATGGTCTCGAAGGCTCCGCCGACTGGCCGATCAGCTACGAGGATCTGGCCCCCTACTACGACCTGAACGACCGCGAGATGGGCATCTCGGGCATCGCCGGCGACCCGGCCAACCCGCCGCGCTCGCCACGCCAGACGCCGCCGCTGCCCTTCGGCCCCCACACGACCCGGATCACCGCTGCGCTCGACCGCCTGGGCTGGCACTGGTGGCCGGCCGACAACGCGATCATCACCGAGGACTACGACGGCCGCGTGGCCTGCGTCCACTGCGGCGCCTGCCGGAACGGCTGCCCGCGCGGATCGCTGGCGACCGTCACGCGCACCTACCTGCCCAAAGCGATGGCCAACGGCGTCGAGATCCGCCCCTTTGCGCGCGTCGAGCGCATCACGACCGACGCGCGCGGCCGCGCCGACGGCGTCGAGTACATCGACCTGCGCGACGCGAGCCGTCACCGGCTGGAGGCGGACATCGTCGTGCTGGCCGCCGGGGGAATCGGCAGCCCGCGCATCCTCTTCCTCTCGGCCGACGGCCGGCACCCGGACGGGCTGGCCAACAGCTCGGGGCTGGTCGGGCGTTACCTGATGCACCACGCCTATGCCGACAACCACATCGTCTTCGACCAGCCGGTGGACAGCTTCGCCGGGGCCTACGGCGCGCCGATCCTGAGCCAGGAGTTCTACGACACTGATGTCTCGCGCGGCTTCGTCAACGGCTTCACCTACCAGTTCGGCCGCGGCATGACCCCGGCGCCGGCCGCGCTGGGCCTGCCCTGGGGCGAGCGCCACCGCGAGGAGTTCGCCAGGTTCTTCAACCACGAGATCTGGTTCAGCGTCCAGGGCGAGGACCTGCCGATCTACGAGAACCGCGTCGAACTGGACGACACCTGCGCCGACTCCAGCGGCCTGCCCGGCGCGAAGATCACCTGGAAGCTGCATCCCAACGACCGCAAGCTGATCGACTTCGGCATGGAGCGCGCCCGCGAGATCGCCGCAGCCGCCGGGGCGGTCGAGCTGCGCTCGAACCTCTCGATCCCCAACCCGGCCTGGCACCTGCTTGGCACCTGCCGGATGGGTGACGACCCCGAGACGTCGGTGACCGACGCCGATCACCAGGCCTGGGACGTGCCGAACCTCTACATCTGCGACGGCTCGTCCTTCGTCACCGGCGGCTCGGTCAACCCGACCTCAACGATCGGCGCCCTCGCCCTGCGCTGCGCCGACCGGATACTGGCACGCAAAGGGGCAGGGTAGCGGACGCCCTAATAGCGGTAACCCGTGCGAAATCGTGCCGGGAGCCCCCCGCGCATTTCAGGCGGAGCGGCGCAGCGACTGGGATTCGCCGGCCGGGTCGTAGAAGATCCGGATCGGGCCGGGGTGGCGCTTGGCCTTGTACATGGCGATATCGGCCAGACGGATCAGATCGTCCGGGTTGGCGCGCGGCGACCTGTTCGTGGCGACGCCGATGCTGACCGACACCTCATAGGCCCGGCCGTCGACGAAGATCGGTTCCTGCACGCGCTGCGCGATGCGCTGGGCAATCTCCAACGCGACGCCATCATTCCCGACATCGGCAAGCAGGATGACGAATTCATCGCCGCCGATGCGCGCGACGGTGTCACGCGCCCGCACGCACTCCTGTATCCGGTTGGCGATCTGGATCAGCACCAGATCGCCGACATCATGCCCGGCCATATCGTTGATTGGCTTGAAGCGATCCAGATCGAGAAACAGCACGGCGACCTGCGCCGCGCGCTCCTCACATTCCAGGAGGGCCGCGTGGGCGCGCTCGTTGAGCAGCGAGCGATTGGCCAGCCCGGTGAGCGCGTCGTAGTGCGCCAGGCGCTGCAATCTGGCTTCAAATTCCTTACGCAGCGTCAGGTCGGTCAGGTTCAGGATGATCCCGCCGCCTTCGCGGAAAGTGATCGCGGCCAGGCTATGGGTGATCCGCCCGTCGCCATGCTCGATGGAAATCTCCACCGGCTCCCCGGCGCCCGCGCCGCCGCCGGCTATGCGTTGACCTAGCGCCGCGCCCCCCGATGCCACGACCTCCCAGATCGGCCGGCCGGCGAGCGTCGCCGGTTGCGCGCCCAGGATCTGCGCGGCAGCCGGGTTGACAAACTCGATCGCGCCGCCCTCATCCAGCAGCACAAGCCCCTGCGCCATCGCTTCAAGGACCTGATCCGCGAGCCCGCGTTCCACATCGAGCCGCGCCTCGGACTGGTGGGCGCGTTCGAGCGCGTCAACCAGCTGGGCGTTGCGCAGATCGTTCTCGAGCTGTGCGTCGATCATGCGCGAGATGGCCTGTTTGCGCGCCGCATAGTTCGCGAACGCGGAGACGGCAATGATCGGCATAAGAAACAGGAAGACGGCCGGCGAGAAGCCCAGGCCGAGCATCAGATTCATCGCCGTCCAGCTGACGAAGATGAACGCCACCATGCCGGCCAGCCAGCGCAAGTGAAGAAACAGGCTGCCGGTCATCACGGTCAACAGAGTCAGTCCGACGAAGCGTTGCTCGGGGAACGTGTCGTGATGGACGGCCAGGACATACAGCACGAAGGCGTACGCGCCGGCCACGAGCAGCGCGGCAAGAGGGTGGGCCCAGCGCGCGGATATGCGCCCCTCGGTTATCAGCCGCCGCGCCGCGAGACACAGCCCGGCAATGATCAATCCGAGCGCGAGCGTGAGCACGGCTATCCCCAGCGGCGCGTTCGAGGCCCGGTAGGCGGCTGCGCCGACGATGATGACGGCCACACCAAGCAGCAGGGGCCGCAGCCCAACGAGCAACGCGCTATCGACCAGGGCGCGCTTCTGCTCCCGCGCGGCGCCGGGCTCACAGACTACCTGCCGTGAGTGCAGTCCTGCCGTAGCACGGCTCGCTCGCTTGCTCCGGTTGCGCCTCATCTGTTCATGTTCACTGGCCAGAACCCCCGCCACACCCATATGCGAAGCCAGGCACTGCGTCCGGCGCTGCATTGCGATTCGCGTTGCCCAAAGCATGCGGTCGATGGATAGCCTGCAGACAGGTCCTTGCGTACCAATTCTCCCCGGACCTCCGGCCGGAAGGGTAACGTTGGAGCCCTGATGTCCCGCCTAGCCTGCCCCACGCGGGGTGGGTGGTTGATCAGTGCGCGGGGATATGCTCCGATAGCGTTCATTCCGCTGACGTACCGAGAGGCTGCGCGATGACAATCACGACGGTGGGGCTGATGAGCCCCGGGGACATGGGGCATTCGATCGGCGCGGTGCTCGTCCAGAGCGGGCTGCAGGTGCTGACTTGCCTGGAGGGGCGCAGCGAGCGCTCGCGGGAGCTGGCCGCTCAGGCCGGCATCGAGGACGCTGGCAGCCTGGAAGCCGTCGTCGAAGCCGCCGACGTCTTCCTCTCGGTGCTCGTCCCGGCGCGGGCTACCGAGCTGGCCGAGCGGGTCGCGGCGGCGCTGCGGTCCACCGGCTCCGACCTGCTCTACGTCGACCTCAACGCCATCGCCCCGCAGACCGTGCGCGGCATCGCCGGGATCATCACCGACGCTGGCGGCCGCTTCGCCGATGGCGGCATCATCGGCCCGCCACCGCGCCGCCCGGGCACGCGCTTTTACACCTCCGGCCCCGGCGCGGAGGAGTTCGCCCAGCTCCGCGACCACGGCCTCGACGTGCGCGTGCTCGACGGCGACGTCGGCCAGGCCTCCGGCATGAAGATGTGCTACGGCGCGCTGACCAAGGGACTCCAGGCGCTCGGCACGGAGCTGCTGCTTGCCGCGAAGCTGATGGGCCTCGAAGACGCGCTGCGCGAGGAGCAGATGGACAGCATCCCGGTCATCCGCGAGTGGATCGAGAAGTCCATCCCGACGATGCCGCCCAAGGCCTACCGCTGGGTGGGAGAGATGGAGGAGATCGCCGCCACATTCCAGGACCTCGGCCTCACCCCACTCATCCTGGAAGGCGCCGCCGACATGTACCGCTTCGTCGAGACCACACCCATCGGCCAGGAGACCCCCGAGACCCGCGACACCTCCCGCGACGGCATGGGCGTCATCGCGGCGCTGGCCGAGGAGATGGAACGCGAGCCGGAGCGCGCGCCGATCGGTTTTGGGGAGAGATAGGTTGTAGGTTGTAGGAAGAGCCCTCCCCCCAACCCGCGACCCGCTTCGCGGGTACCCCGCCCACTCGTTGCGCGGAGGGAGAGGGGGAGGAAGACAGCGTGCGCTTGATCGCTAGCGCTAGTAACACAACAGGGCACCCCTCTCCCAGGTCCCCTCTGGGGGATTGGGCGGGGTGCCCTCTGGGTCACGGTCGAGGGTGAGGGTCTTCTGTCTTCCCCCTGTTCCCTACGCCCGATAATCCGCCACGATCTGGCCGGACTTCATGACGAACTGGATGTCGCGCAGGGCGCCAATGTCGTGGAGGGCGTTGCCGTTGACGGCCAGGATGTCGGCGCGCTTGCCCTCGGCGAGGGTGCCGAACTCGTCGCTGCCGATCGCCTCGGCGGCCTTGCTGGTCGCGGTAGCGATGGCGCGCTCGTTCGAGAAGCCGATGTACTCGACCAGCATCTCCAGGTCGAGCTGGAAGTCGTCGAAGCGCGTCAGCGTCACGCCAGCGTCGTTGCCCGAGATGAACTGGACGCCGAGGTCGGCCAGGCGGCGCAGGTTGTCGGTGCGCTTCTCGCGGACGTTGGCCCAGCGCGGCGGGAGCGGGATGCCCTGCTCGATCGCCGCCTGGCGGGCGCGCTCGCCGGTGCTGAGCGTCGGGCAGACGTAGATGCCCGCTTCGGCGACCTGCTCGGCGACCTCCGGCTCGTACTCGACGCCGTCGCGCACCATGAACGAGCAGTGCTCGATCGTGTTCACTCGCGCGGCGACGGCGTTGCGGATGCCCGGCGTGCCGTGGCAGTGCGCCGCGATGCGGCGGTCCAGCCGGCGCGCGTCATCGGCCAGCGCCTTGAGCTCGGCCTCGCTGAACTGGGCGTTCTCCGGGTAAGAGTTCGGCGTCAGCCCGCCGCCGGTCGCCATGACCTTGATGAAGTCCGCCCCGGCCTTGACCTGATTACGGACCGCCTTCTTGATGTCCTCGATCGAGTCGACCTCGACACCGATGTAGTAGCAGTGGCCGCCGGTCGAGGTTAGCACCTGGCCGGCCGCCCAGATATGCGGCGCCTCGATCATGCCGGCGGCCGAAGCCTCGCGCAGCGCGAAGGCGATCTCGTTCGGCGCGCCGCAGTCGCGCACGGTCGTCACGCCGGAGCGGATGGCCTTGCGCAGGTTCTCGATCGCCCGAGCGACCTTGATCTCGTGGCTGTCGCGCAGCGCGGCGCCCAGCACGTCGTTGTCGGCGCTGAAGGTCATGTGGGTGTGCATGTTGATCAGCCCGGGCAGGACAGTCGCGTCGCCCAGGTCGACGGCGCTCTCGGCCGCGCTGCCCAGGTCCGACTTCTTGCCGAGCGCGGTGATCTTGTCGCCATCGACGGTGATGAAGCCGTCCTCGATCGTCCGGTCCGCGCCATCGAAGATACGCGCCGCCAGATAGGTAGTCGCCATGAACGCCCCTTCCAACCCTCATGTGTCTCACATCTCGTTTCCTGGCCGCCTATCGTCGCATGACTGGCAGGGATGAGGGAAGAGGGGCGTGGGCGGAGTTTGTAGGTTGTAGTTCGTAGGTTGTAGGAAGAGCCCTCATCCCCCAGCCCATCTCCAGGGCACCCTTCCCTCACACCCGCAAGCGGGTACCCGGAGGGGGGCGGGGGAGGGAGCATCTTCCTACGAACTACAACCTACCCAATATGGACGGTCGTTTCGGGGAGGCGGTAGCGGGCGGGGCGCTTGCGCTCGGCGAGGGCGTAGGCGAGGGTGAGCGGGCCGAGGCGGCCGACGAACATGGCGCCGACGAGGATCAGCTTGCCGGGCGTTGAGAGGCCGGGCGTGATCCCGGTCGTCAGGCCGTTGGTGGCCTGGGCGCTGACCGTCTCGAAGAGGATCGTGACGAAGGGCGGATCCTGGCCGTAGAGGTGCTCGGTCGAGGCCAGCGCCAGCGTCGTCAGGAAATTGATCAGCAGGAACAGGGTCACGATGGCCGTGGCGCGCATCACCAGCGACATCGGGATGCGGCGCTGGAAGACTTCCGGCTCCTGGCGGCCGCGGATCTCCGAAAGCACAGCGATCAGGACGATCGCGACGGTGGTCAGCTTGATGCCGCCGGCCGTGGAGCCGGATGCGCCGCCGATGAACATCAGACCGATCCAGGAGTAGGTCGTGACCGTGCTGACCTGCGAGAAGTCGGTCGTTGTGAAGCCGGCGGTGCGGCCGGAGACCGACTCGAACAGCGCCTGCAGGGGGCGCGTCCATTCCCGGCTCTCGACCATTGCGCCGTTCCACTCCGCCGCCAGGAAGAAGACGACGCCGAGGAGAATGAGGAACGCGTTGAACGTCAGCACGATGCGCGTATTGACCGAGAGCCGCCGCCAACGCCGGTTCTGGGCCACGTCGTGCAACGCCAGGTAGGAGAGCGCCCCGGCCTGGATCAGCACGATGAAGATGACGTTGAGCATGATCGAGCCTTCGAAGGCGGTCAGCGACTCGAAATTGCCTTGCAGATCGAAGCCGGCGTTGCAGAAGGCCGAGACGGAGTGGAAGACGCCGTGCCAGAGCGCGCCGGGCAAGTCTCGCTCGCCCATGAAGCGCAGCGTCAGCAGCAGCGCGCCGATGCCCTCGACGGCGAAGGTGAAACGCGCGATGCGGCGCGCCATCAGCACCGAGTCGCGCAGCGACAGGGTGGGCAGGTTCTCGCTGATCAGACGCTGCCGGCGGACGCTGCCGACGCCGCCCATCACGGCGCTGAGGACGATGCTGGCGCCGACCATGAAGCCCAGCCCGCCGAGTTGGATCAGCACCAGGATGACCCCCTGGCCGAACCAGTTCCAGTGGGTCGCAGTGTCGCGCGTCACCAGGCCGGTGACCGAGAGCGCCGACATGGAGGTGAAGAGCGCGTCGACCGGCGGCGTGGCCTCGCCACTGCGCGTGGCCCAGGGCAGCATCAGCAGCAGCGTGCCGACCAGCACCAGCAGGGCAAAGATGCCGATGAACAGGCGCGCGTGGTAGACCGGCGTCAGCGGCGCAGGCGGCGCTGGCGGCTCACCGATCTCGATGACCCGCGTCGGCTGGATCCGCCGCCGGATGACGCGGTCTCCGGGTCGGCGGGTGGGTTGTTGCGCCGGTTGGTTGTCGCTAACCGTCGTTCCGGCCCCTTCACGCTGCGATCATGCCTGGCATATCCAACCATGCCGCGGGCCTGACGGCACAGCTTTCGCCGCCGCGAGACCGGTATGGCTGGATATCGGCAACCCCGATCAGGAACGAGGAATAGGGCGATGCCATAACCGCCGCGGCTACGGGGTCATCGGGGTGGGATGGCGCTCATCGCGCGATTCAGCCGTCGCCCGGCACTCCCAGGGATATCCCGGAGAGACTGTGGGCGGGCACGCGGTGGCGCGGCGGGATCGCGGTGGCGGCCCTGGCCAGCGGCACCAGCTCCGGCTGGACCTCATCCGTCTCGGGCTTCTCGTAGATGCGCCGCTCGAATTCAGCGCGATAGTACTTCAGGAAGCCCATGACCGGCGCCGGGGCGGCTTTGCCCAGGCCGCAGAGCGAGAGGTTGATCATCGCGTGGCCGTGGCGCTCGATCAATTCGAGGTCGCCGGGGCGTCCCTGGCCGTTGGCGATGCGCTGGAGAATCTCGACCAGCGCCGGGCAGCCGAGGCGGCAGGGCGTGCATTTGCCGCACGACTCCCAGCGGCTGAACTCGGTCAGGTAGAGCGCGAATTCGACCGGGTCGACGGTGTGGTCGAAGAGCACGTAGCCGCCCGAGCCGAGCATGCCGCCGACGTCGCGCAGCGAGTCGAAGTCGACCTGGTAGTCCTTGAGCATCTCACGAGTGATCGGTCCGGCCGAGACGCCGCCGGTCTGCAGGCCGGCGAACTCGTAGCCTTCCTGCATGCCGCCGTAGACCTGGAAGACAAGATCGTGCAGGCTCATGCCCATCTCGACCTCGACCACGCCGGTGCGCACCGTGCGGCCCTGCATCGTCACCAGCTTTGTGCCCTTGCTGCGCTCGGTGCCGATCGAGGCGTACCACTCGCCGCCGTTGTTGATGATGTGGCGGATGTTCGAGAGCGTCTCGGCGTTGTTGAGTACCGTCGGCCTCCGCAGGTAGCCGACCACGGTCGGGAAGGGCGGCTTGGTGCGCGGCATGGCCTGCTTGCCCTCGAGCGACTCCAGCAGCGCCATCTCCTCGCCGGCGATGTAAGCGCCGCTGCCCAGGCGGGTGCGGACGTGGATGCTGATGCCGGTACCCAGCACGTCGTCGCCCAGCAGCCCCAGCGCGTAGGCGTCGGCGACCGCCTTGCGGAAGCGCTCGACGGCCAGGAAATGCTCGCCGCCGATGTAGTTGTAGCCGACCTTCGCGCCGATCGCGTAGCAGGCGATCATGATGCCTTCGAGCAGCTGGTGCGGGCAGCTCTCGATCAGCCGGCGGTCCTTGTAGACGTTCGGCTCGCCCTCGTGGGAGTTGACGACGATGAACTTGGTCTTACCCTGGGAATCGCGGCCACCCTCCCACTTGATCCCGGCCGGGAAGCCCGCGCCGCCGCGGCC
>DATGQR010000299.1:0-10282 GCA_035304105.1 Thermomicrobiales bacterium
GTAGATCCAGTAGGGCGTCCGGTTATCGGCGGTCACATGATAGAACTGCGCGGTCGGTTGATTGAGGATCGATGACCAGGTGATGCCGCCGTTGTAGCTGACGCAGGCGCCGCCGTCGTTGCCGTTGATCAGGCGGTTGGAGTCATTCGGGTCGATCCACAGGTCGTGGTTGTCGCCGTGCGGCGTCGGGACCTCGAAGAATGTCTTGCCGCCGTCAATCGACTTCTTCTGGGGCATGTTGAGTACCCAGACGGTGTCGGCGTCGTTCGGGTCGGCGTAGATGTGCATGTAGTACCAGGCGCGCCGCCGCAGGTCGGGATCGTCGCTCAGCTTCTGCCAGGTCCGGCCGCCGTCGTCGGAGCGCACCAGGCAGCCTTCCTCGTGCTCGACCAGGGCATAGACGCGGTTGGAGTCAACCCCGGAGACGGCCACGCCGATCTTACCGAGCGTGCCCTCGAAGCCCAGACGGTCGGTGATCTCCTCCCAGGTGTCGCCGCCGTCGGTAGTCTTCCACAGTCCGCAGTCCGCCCCGCCGGAGACGAGCTTGTAGGGATACCGCTGGGCCTGCCAGATCGCCGCGTAGATGATCCTCGGGTTATTGGGATCCATCGAGATGTCATGCGACCCGGCGCGGTCGGACTTGTAGAGCACCTTCTCCCAGGTCTCGCCGCCGTCGGTCGAGCGGAAGACGCCGCGCTCCTCGTTGGGGCCCCAGGCGTGCCCGAGCGCCGCCACGTAGACGATGTCCGGGTTGTCGGGGTGGATCTCGATGTCGCCGATGTGGCGCGTGTCCCGCAGCCCGACGTTGCGCCATGTCCGTCCGCCGTCGGTGGACTTGTAGACGCCATCGCCGTGGCTGACGTTGCCGCGGATCGTCGTCTCGCCGGTACCGACGTAGATGACGTTGGGGTCGGCCTTCGAGACGGCCAACGCGCCGATGGCTGAGGTGTTGAAGTAACCGTCCGAGATGTTCTCCCAGTACTGGCCGCCGTCGGTCGACTTCCAGACCCCACCGGCGACCGCGCCGAAGTAGAAGGTGTCGCGCTCGGTCGGGTGCCCGGCGACTGCCACAACGCGCCCGCCCTTGAACGGCCCGGCGCAGCGCCACTCCAGCGACTGCAACAGCTTCGGATCCATGTCGCCCCCTCATTTCCCTGTTCGGATGCTCGGTCTGGATAATCCGCTGCTCGCGGACCGGGCTACTGTCGCATACGTTGCTCATGAGGTTCAATACGCCGGCTTCTCCGACCGCTGACTCATATCCGACTTGACAAGTCGGAATAGCGTCGTCGACAATTCCGACTGTATCTGTCGGGATTGAAATCCACGGCTGGCGAGCGGGGGGAGCGTACATGGTCTGGGATCGCGGCGCATGGCCAGCACCTGGCAAGGTGGCTTCCAAGCGCTGGGGACGAAGAGATGCAGCCATGCGGCTTGCTAAATACCCCTTCAGCCCGGCCATTCACTCCGAATTTTCATTGTGCGACCCGATTGACGTTGCCGGAGCAACAGGACAGCTTCCGCTGGATGCCTGGCGCGCCCGCAGACCACTGCAGGCCGTTGATGGCGAAGACAGGTTACGGGCGCACGATGCGTACCGGACGGCGTTCGCCGCTCCGGAGCCGCCGGGCGCGGTTTACGCGGCCGCGGCGGCTGACGGTTGACACTCCCTTTTCACCTCCTCACACCTCTGCGGAGAGATCCTTCCCCCGGGATCTCTCCCGCAGGGTGGGGGTGCGGAGGTGGAGGGTGATGAGTCACTCCGCGGCGTTTGCGGAGTGAGAGCCGCTCGCGGGGAGCGGCTCTCGGGGATGGTTCGCGCACTGCCTTGACCGGCGCGGTCGCTGGCACGACCGGGTCGGCTCGCCGGGCCACGCCAGTGGCTGGCAGAGGCAATGCGCTCACGCGGAAAGTGTAGTGTAGGTGGGACGACGGCGGACGATACTGGATGACCTGGAGTCGAATAGCTCGCTGGCGGGGGCGAAGATTTCCCGCCGGCGTTTCCTTCGCGGGCTGGCCGGGGCCGGCGCGGCGATCCCTTTGGCGGCGTTGCTCGCCGCGTGTGGCGGTGATGACGACGATGAGGACTCCACCGCTACGTCTGATACAGGGGCGGACGCGCCCACCGCGACTGAAGCGGACGAGTCAACCGCGACGGAGAATGCGGTCGCCAGCGACGATGCATTCCCACTGACCATCGAGCACGCCTTCGGCAGCACGACGATCGAGGCGGTCCCCGAGCGGGTCGTCACGGTCGACTGGAACGGCGCCGACTTCGTGCTGGCGCTCGGTGTCACCCCCGTCGGCGTGCGTGAGTGGCTCGGCGACTACCCCTTCCAGACGCGCCCGTGGGCTCAGGAGCAGCAGGACGGCCAGGAACTGGAGACGGTCGGCGGCCTGGAGCTCGACATCGAGCGCATCGCCGCGCTACAGCCGGATGTCATTCTGGGCTCCTACGCGCACCTGACCGAAGAGGTCTACGCCACGCTCTCCCAGATCGCGCCGACGATCGCGCATCCGGCCGGCGAGGCCGAGATCTCCTGGCAGGAGCAGATGTTGCTGGCCGGGCGCGTGCTGGGTCAAGAGGCGCGCGCCGAGGAGATTGTGGCCGGGATCGAGGCACTCTACGAGGAAGCGCGCGCGGCGCATCCGGAGTTCGAGGGCATGACGGCGGCCTTCGTGTCGTTCGATGCCGAGGGCTACTGGATCTTCGAGCCGACCGACGTGCGCACGCAGTTCCTGACCTCGCTGGGCTTCGAGCTACCGGAGGAGACGGGGGCTCTGAGCCACGAGCGGGCCGATGGCCTGGAGCATGACGCGGTCATCGCGGTGATCTCGCGGGAGCAGTTTGAGAGCGACCCGCTGTATGGCGCTCTGGACATCGTGTCCGAGGGGCGGGTGATCTACCTGGATGACTGGACGCACGACCTGGCGGCGGCGATCGGGTTCAACAGCCCGCTGAGCCTGGGGTACCTGCTGGAGCAGATCGTTCCGATGCTCGCTGCAGCTGTCGACGGCGATCCCGCCACCGACCCGCAAGGCGGGGCGGCCGGCGAAGCGGAGGCGGACTCCAGCGCAGCGTTCCCAGTCACGTTCGAGCACAAGCATGGCAGCACGACGATCGAGGCCGCGCCGGAGAGGATCGTGCTGGTGGGACTGGTCGAGCAGGACGCGCTGCTGGCGCTGGGCGTCGTGCCGGTCGCGACGCGCGAGTGGTATGGCGAGAAGCCGGGTGCGATCTTCCCCTGGGCCGAGGAGGCTCTGGGCGGCGCCGAACCGCCGGTCGTGCTGGACGCTGCCGAGCTGGATTTCGAGCAGATCGCGGCGCTCAAGCCGGACGTCATCGTCGGGCTCTATGCGGGCCTGACCGCGGAAGAGTACCAGACGCTCTCGCAGATCGCGCCGACCATCGCCCAGCCGGCCGAGAACGTCGACTGGGGCATCCCCTGGCAGGAATTGACGCTGAAGATCGGCCAGCTAGTCGGCAAGGAAGCCGAGGCCGAGGAGTTGGTCGCGAGCGTCGAGGAGGCCTTCGCCGAGGCGCGCGCCGCCCATCCGGAGTTCGAGGGCGCCCGGGCCGTCGTCGCCTCGCCCTTCGGGCTGCCCGAGAACTACTGGGTCTACGCCTCGCAGGACGTGCGCGGCCGGATCCTGACGTCGCTGGGATTCGAGGTGCCCGAGGTCTTCGATGAGATGGCCGGCGACAACTTCGGCGCGACGGTCAGCATCGAGCAGCTGGATCTGATCGGCGACCTCGACGCCGTGATCTGGGTGTCCGATTCCGGGCCATTCGAAGGCGTCGAGCTGTACGAAGCCCTGCCGCTGGTCCGCGAAGGCCGCGCGCTGTACTACGGCGACGGCGACCCGGTCTACGACGCGATGAACTTCGGCACGGTGCTGAGCCTACCCTTCGCGCTCGAGCACCTGGCGCCAGCGCTGGCGGCGGCCATCGATGGGGACCCGGCCACCGAGCCGCCCAGCTAGCACGGAAACGGGGGAGACGTTGGAGCACATGAGCGACATCGCCATTGACGCGCCGCCGGCTGGTCCGCTGACCGAGGCCGTCGACCGCGTCTCGGCGCTCTACAGCTACCTGGAGTTCCGGATCGGCCTGCCGGACGAAGACGCCTGGTGGCGCGTGGCGGACCTGGCCGATGCGGGGCTGCTGGCTGGCTGGCTCGACGAGGTTGAGGCGCACTTCGGCGAGCGGCGCGTGGCGGGGTCGTACATGTCCAACTGGCTCCTGCGCGTCCTGGCCGGGCTCTGGGCCGTGCCGGTCCTCGCCGCGGAGCGGCTGCCGCTCTCCGGATTGGATGATGTCGCCGTCCGTCGCAACCCGGGCGGCTGGTTCGACGGCGCGGCGTTGGGGCGCGAGGCGGCCGGCGCGCTGCCCGGCGATCCGGCGCTGGCCTGCCCGGACACAGTCGCCTTCACCGGCCGTGCGGCCCTGCTCGACGCCCTGGTGGAGCGGCTCTCCGGGCTGGAGCCGGTCATTCTCGCGCTGCGCGAAGCCTGCCCGGTCGGGCTCAATGCGCTCTGGGGCATCGTGGCCGACTCGGTCGCCAACCAGGCGCTGGAGATCGCGCGTCTCACTGGCCGCGACCAGGAGGCCGCCTGGCGTGATGTCGAGGCCATCATCGACCGGCTGGCCGCGCTCCAGCCGCGCCTGCGCGCCCGCCCGCGCGCGTTCCCAGTTTCAGTTGGCCCGGTGATTCACCTGTTCGAAGTGCGTGGCACCTGCTGCCTCTACTACCGCACCGTCGAGAACCCCGACCGCGACGGCGAGGGCTACTGCGAGACATGCCCGCTGCGCACCGATGAGAGCCGCCCGCCCAGATTGCGAGCCCTGCTCGATGGGTGATCCGGCGATGGCTGCACCCGGCCGAAGGGGGATGAGGCTCCAGTGGCGGTAATCGCGCGAAGAGACGCGCTGACGGTCATCAGCTCGCGGCTGATGCGGAGCGGCGTGCTGGCCTTGCTGTCGCTGGCTCTGGTCTTCGTCTGCCTGCTGAGCCTGCGCGTCGGCTCGATCGGCATCACGAACGCCGACGCCCTGGATGCCCTCTTCGATTACTCGTCGGAGTCCTACGAGCAGACCGTCGTCCGCACCCTGCGGCTGCCGCGCACGGTGATCGGATTGGGCGTTGGGGCGGCGCTGGCGCTGGCCGGGGCGGCGATGCAGGCCGCCACCCGTAACCCGCTGGCCGACCCGTCGATCCTGGGCATCAACAACGGCGCGGCATTCGGCGTCGTGACGGCCGTGTTCTTCGGCCATCTCACCGAGCCGATCCAGTTCGTCTGGTTCGCCTTCGCTGGTGGCTTCGCGGCGGCGGTCATCGTCTACGCCATCGGCTCGGTCGGGCCGGGCGGCGCCTCGCCGGTCAAGCTGGCGCTGGCCGGGGTGATCGTCTCGGCGCTGCTCAGTTCCTGGCTGACCGCGCTGCTGCTGCTCGACCAGCAGACGCTCGACGTGGTCCGCTTCTGGCTGGCCGGCTCGCTGGCCGGGCGCGACATCTCGATCTTCTACACCGTGCTGCCCTTCCTGGCGATTGGGATCGTCGGGACGTTGCTGATCGGCCACCAACTCAACATCCTGAGCCTCGGCGAGGACACCGCCCGCTCGCTGGGGATGCGCACCGGCCTGATGCGCCTGCTGGTGGCCGCGCTGGTCGTACTGCTAGCCGGGGCGTCGGTGGCTGTGGCCGGGCCAATTGGCTTCGTTGGTCTGGCCGTGCCCCACATGGTGCGCTCGCTCTCCGGTCCGGACTACCGCTGGGTGCTGGCCTACTCGCTGATCGTCGGGCCGCTGCTCCTGCTCAGCGCCGACATCGCCGGGCGGGTCATCGCCAGGCCCTCGGAGATCCAGGTCGGGATCGTCACGGCCGTGCTCGGCGCGCCCTTCCTGATTGCCCTCGCCCGCCAGCGGAACGTGGCCCAGCTATGATTGAGGCGGCTGCCCGCCGCGAGGATGCCGGCCGGCGCCCGCCGGTGCGGCTGGTGCGCTTTGGTGGCCTGGCATTTCGGGTCAACGTGCGCACCCTGGCGATGATCGCCGTCTCGCTGCTGCTAGCGCTGGTCTTGGCGGCCTGGGCGCTGACGCTCGGCAGCTTCCGCCTTCCGATCTCGGATGTCGTCGGGGCATTGACCGGCGGCGGCAGCGACGACGCGCGCTTCATCGTTCGCGAACTGCGCCTGCCGCGTGTGCTCGCCGCGCTGCTGGTCGGGCCGATGCTGGCCATGTCCGGGGCGATCTTCCAGGGCCTGGTGCGCAACCCGCTGGTCTCGCCTGACATCATCGGGATCAATGCTGGCGCGGCCTTCGCGGCCGTGCTCTGGATCGTCACCGGCCGCCCGCTCGAAGTGCTGCCATTTGTCGCCTTCGCTGGCGCCGCGCTTGCGGCCGCCGCCGTCTACCTGTTGAGCTGGCAGGGCAACGTCAGCGGCGCGCGGCTGGTGCTGGTCGGCATCGGGATCAACGCGATGCTCACGGCCGGAACCTCGTACCTGATCATCCGCGCCGAGATCAACGAAGCCAGCCGGGCCGTGCTCTGGATGACCGGCAGCGTCTACGCTAGCACCTGGGGCGACGTGCGCGTCCTGGCGCTCGCGCTGGCGATCCTGGCTCCGCTGGCGGTGGCGCTGATGTGGCCGCTGCGCGTGATGCAGGTCGGTGACCTGACGGCCCGCAGCGTCGGCCTGCCACTGGAGCGTACCCGGCTGGCGCTCATCCTGATCGCCTGCGGCCTGAGCGCCGTGGCCGTGGCGATCGCCGGGCCGGTCGGTTTCGTGGCGCTGATGGTGCCGCACTTCGCGCGCATGCTGGCCGGGCCGATCGGCGGCGGCGTGTTCGTCTTCGCTGGCGTCCTCGGTGGGCTGCTAGTGCTCGGCTCTGACATGATCGGCCAGCACGCTTTGCCGGTCGGCCTGCCGGTCGGGGTGATTACCGCGGCGCTGGGCGCCCCATATTTCCTGTTCTTGCTCTATCGCATGAACGCGCAGCTCTGAGGGGAGAGCGAATGGCGCAGCTTCTGGCAGACAATGTGACGCTTTCGTACGGCGATTCGATGACCGTCATCGACGCGCTCAGCCTGCGGGTGCCTGAGGGCGCCGTGACTTCGATCATCGGGCCGAACGGCTGTGGCAAGAGCACCCTGCTGCGCGCCCTCTCGCGCCTGCTCGCTCCCAGGGCCGGGACGGTCATTCTCGACGGTGAGGCGATTCACCGGCTGCCGACTAGAGAAGTCGCTCGCCGCCTGTGCCTGATGCCGCAGCACCCCTCAGCTCCGGAGTCCATCACCGTCGAGGACCTGGTGCGCCGCGGCCGCTACCCGCACCAGTCGTTGCTCCAGCCACCCAGCCGAAGTGACCAGCTGGCTGTCGAGCGCGCCCTGGAGCTGGCCGGGATGGTCGAGCTGCGCGAGCGCCCCATTGACGAGCTCTCCGGCGGCCAGCGCCAGCGCGCCTGGATCGCCATGGCGCTGGCCCAGGACACGCCTCTGCTGCTGCTCGATGAACCCACGACCTACCTCGACATCGCCCACCAGCAGGAAGTGCTCGACCTGGTCGCGCGGCTCAACCGCGAGGAAGGCCGCACGGTCGTCATGGTGCTCCACGACATCAACAACGCCGCGCAGGTCAGCGACCACGTCGTAGCGATGCGCGACGGCCGGATCGTTGAGGAGGGCTCGCCGGCCGAGGTCTTGACCCCGGAACTGCTGCGGTCGGTCTTCGGCGTGGCCTGTGACATCGTCGTGCACCCGGACTCGCGCATCCCGGTCACCGTGCCGCGCGGCATGGCCTCGTTCAATCGGGTGAATGGCGTAACGCGGCGCGCTCCCGCGCTGCGCGCCGATGGGCTCTCGGTCGGCTACAACGGCAAGAAGATCGTCCAGGAGGTTGACGCCTCGATCCCCGAGGGCAAGGTGACGGCAATCGTCGGCCCCAACGGCTGTGGCAAGTCGACCCTGCTGCGTGCCTTCGCTCGCCTGCTGGAGCCGATGGGCGGCGTCGCCTACCTCGGAGACCGCGAGGTCGGCGCGGGCAAGCACCGCGAGTTCGCTCGCCGCCTGGCGATGCTCACCCAGGGCGCGGTCGCCCCCGAGGGCGTGCTGGTCGAGGATCTGGTCGCCATTGGGCGCTACCCCTACCAGCGCTGGTGGCGGCAGTGGAGCGATGAGGACCAGGAAGCGGTCGACCGCGCCCTGGCCGCGACCGGCACTGAGGCGCTGCGCTGGCGGCCGGTCGACACGCTCTCCGGCGGGCAGCGCCAGCGGGTCTGGCTGGCCGCCGCGCTGGCCCAGCAGACCGGCGTCCTGCTGCTCGACGAGCCGACCACCTTCCTCGACATCGCCCACCAGGTCGAAGTCCTCGATCTGGTCCACGACCTGAACCGCAAGGAGGGCCGCACCATCGTCCTTGTGCTGCACGACCTGTGCCAGGCCTGCCGCTGGGCCGATCACCTGATTGCGATGAAGGACGGCCGGGTTGTCGCCTCCGGGGCGCCGCGCGAGGTTATCAGCGAGGCCATGGTCCACGGCATCTTCAACCTGCGCTGCCGCGTCGTCCCGGACCCGCTGTGCGGCACCCCGCTGGTGCTGCCGAGCCGGGAGCGCACGGCCGCGCAGCCGGCGATCTGATTCGACCGCGAGTCGCCAGCATGTCTACAAATTTGTAGACTATCTGCTCGATACCCTGGCGTTTGTGCGATTGATTCCAGATCTCGGATAGGGATGCGTATGGCCGGCTCGACGATCCGCGTTTCGGACGCGACCCACGAGAAGCTGCGCGAACTCTCGCATCAGCTGGGGGAGCCCATTAGCTCCCTGGTCGCGCGCGGCACTGAGATGCTCCGTCGCGAGCATTTCCTCAGATCGACGAACGATGCCTTTGCCCGGCTGCGGAACGATCCGAGCGAGTGGCAGGCCGAGCTCGAGGAGCGCGCTGCCTGGAACGGCATGCTCACCGACAGTGAGGAACGCTCCTAGATGCCGCCCGCACCCGCTCGCGGCGAGGTGTGGTTCGTTGATCTTGACCCGGTTCGCGGACACGAGCAGGGGCGTCAACGCCCGGCCCTTGTGATCTCGGCGGACCTGTTCAACGAGGGGCCGGCCGGGCTGGTTATCATCCTGCCGCTGACCACCCGTGACCGGCGCATCCCCACGCACGTGCGGATCGATCCACCTGAGGGTGGCGTCACCCGGCGAAGCTTCGTCAAGGTCGAAGACATCCGCTCGATCTCGGTCGAGCGGCTCAGCAAGCGCTGGGGCCGTGTCAAGCCGGCCACGCTCGCGTCGATCGAAGAGATCCTCGTGATCCTGCTCGGCCTGGAGGCCTCGAGCTAGTACAGGTGCTTGTTGGCCTTCGCAAGCCCCTCGTCGATCTCGGGCACAGCCTCGTCGCCGAGCTTGAGCTGGTCGGCAATGATCTGGCCCAGCGTGGGCATCTCGGAGCGGTCCATCCAGGTCTCGGGCTCCCAGAGTCTGGAGCGTCGGAAGGCGCGGGCGCAGTGGAAGTACAGTTCTTCGACCTCGACGATGATCCCCAGCAGAGGTACCTTGCCCTGCATCGCCAGCGGCTCCAGCAGCGCCGGATCCGCGGTGATTGCGGCGCGGCCGTTGACCCGCAGCGTCTCGTCCATGCCGGGGATCATGAAGAGCAGCCCGGCGCGCGGATTGGAGAGGATGTTCTCCATCGAGTCCAGCCGCCGGTTGCCGGGGCGGTCGGGGATGATCAGTGTCGTGTCGTCGAGCACCTTGACGAAGCCTGGGGCGTCCCCGCGCGGGGTGGCGTCGCAGCGTCCGTCCGCGCTCGACGTGCTGAGCACCACGAAGGGTGAGCGCGAGATGAAGTTGCGAGCGTGCGGGTCGATGAACCGCAGTTCCTTGCGGCGTACCCTGCTGTCCGGTCCCGGCTCCGGGAGGATCTCCCGCAGCCGCTCGATGCTCGTCACCATCTTCACTTCAGCGCTCACGACCATGCGGTTCCCCCACTTCGCTAATCCCGATTATCCAAGTCGGTATTATGCCAGCCTACCACGGCTGGAGACGGCGGATATGGAGGATCGTTCTCACCACGGACCGGCCCCAGCTAACCCTCAGGCGAGGTCCTCGATCGCCTGTGCGAAGCGCTCGACCTCCCCCTCGGTGTTGTAGTAGTGGACCGAGGCGCGCACGACCCCGTCCAGCCCACGGGCTTCCATGTCCAGGCGCGTCGAGGGCGGCCGGGAGACCGTGACGTTCATCTTGCAGGCGGCCAGTTGCTGCTTGACCTCCTCCAGGTCCGC
>DATGQR010000300.1:0-4304 GCA_035304105.1 Thermomicrobiales bacterium
GGCCGGGCGCTCGCGGCAGTTCACCGAGTTCGGCTGCGAGCTGATCGGCGCCAGTGGCCTGATCGCTGATGCCGAGATGATCCTGCTGGCGCTGTCCTGCGTGCGCGAAGCCGGCGTCGCCCGGCCCAGCCTGGTGCTGGGACACATCGGCGTCGTGCTTGGCTTCCTCGACCAGCTCCAGCTCGATCACCGCACGCAGGACTGGCTAATCTGGAGTATGGAGCGCATCCGCCGGGGCGACGAGGGAGCAACCGAGATTCCCGCTCACCTCGTGCCAGACCAGGATGGCGATGCCGCCGATCTGCCGCTCGAATCCCTCGACCGCGCCGCGGTGGTCGAACTGCTGCGGCAGTCGGGCGTCAACTTCGAGGCTGGTTCTCGCACACCCGAGGAGGTCGTCGACGGCCTGTTCCAGAAGCACCGCCGGGTACACGACCGTGCAGTCCTCGAAGACGCTGTCCACTTCGTCAAGGAGTTGACCGCCCGATCCGGCCCGCCGGCGTCAGCACTGCCGGCGCTCAGGGAGCTGATCGCGTCGCAGGGGCTCGACAGCGGTCCGATCGACGACCTGGAGCATGTCGTCCGGATCGTCGTCGATGCCGGCTTCGACCCGGCTGCGATCACCGTCGACCTGGGTATGGGGCGCGGACTGCGCTACTACACCGGGATGCTCTTCGAGATCTACGCGGAGGGTGGGGCGGGTCTCCAGATCGCTGGCGGCGGGCGCTACGACGACCTGGCCGCCCAGCTTGGCGCGCGCGCCGATGTGCCCTCGGCAGGCTTCTCGATTGGCCTGGAGCGCCTGCTGGCTTCTGGCGCGCCGGGGGAGCCTCGCCCTGAACTGCCGGCCGTGTTGATCCTGCCCGGCGACGATCCATCGGCTGCGTTTCAGCTCGCCGGGGAGTTCCGCGCCGCGGGCTGGGTGGCTACCGTCGAGCCCCGTTCCCGCAGCGCCTCGGCATCGCATCGCTGGGCGGCCAGGAACGGCTACACTGCCGTCGCCGAGCGCGCCGCTGGAGGTGTGTCGATCTACCGCTGCGCTGATGGCCGGGAAAGCGAGTATCCGGGCGTGCCCGCGCCGGGTGAGGTGGTCATGGGATGACGTCCGGCGACACACTGCGCATCGCGCTGGCGAGCAAGGGCACCTACCAGGATGAGACGATTCGCTTCCTGAGCGGCGCCGGCTTGAACGTCTGGCGGCCCAATCCGCGCCAGTACGTTGGCCATATCTCGACGATCCCAGGCTCGGAGGTGTTGTTCCAGCGGCCGGAGGACATCGTCCACAAAGTCGCCGACGGCAGCGTCGACCTGGGCATCACCGGCTATGACCTCGTCGCCGAGCACGCAATTGACGAGCCAAACGTCCACGTCGTCATCGAGGACCTGGGGTTCCGCCGCTGCGAGCTGGTGCTGGCCGTGCCCGATTTCTGGCTCGACATCCAGACGATCGACGACCTCGCAGAGCTGTCGATCGCCTTCAAGCGGGACGGGCGCGAACTGCGCGTGGCGACGAAGTTCCCCAACCTGACGACCGAGTATCTCTACCGCCACGGCGTCAACTACTTCTCGCTGGTTGGAGCGACCGGAGCCATCGAAGCCGCGCCGGCGATGGGTTACGCCGACGCGGTCGTCGACCTGACCCAGACCGGCGTGACACTGCGTGACAATCGCCTGCGGATCATCGAGGGCGGCGTGCTGCTCAAAGCCCAGGCCTGCCTGATCGCCAGCCGCTCGACGCTGGCCGCGTCGGAGACTCGCCTGGCGCTAGCGCGCACGTTCATCGAGTTTTGCGAGGCGAAACTGTCGGCGCAGCGCTTCCGGGTCGTGACGGCCAACGTGCCCGGCCAGAGCCAGGAGGCCGTCGCCGAGCACATCCTCTCCGATCTCAACCTGGCCGGCGAGCGTGGCCCGACGATCTCACCGGTCGTGTCCAAAGACCGCTCCGGGGCCACCTGGTGGGCGGTCAGCGTGATCGTCTCCGACCGCAACATGCTGGCGGCGGTCGATCACCTCCGGCGGGCCGGCTCGACCGGCATCACTGTCAGCACGCCGGACTACATGTTCGCGGCGGAGTCGGAGGCCTTTGCCCGTCTGCGCTCCGCCATCGAGGAGTGCGCGAAGGGGTAGCATGGCGATCAGGGTCTTTCACGACGCCGGCCAGGGCCGCGACTTCATTCTTGGCCGGCGCAACATGAGCGAAGCGGAGCTGTCGCCGCGCATGCGGGAGGGCGTGCGCGCCGTCTTCGGCGCGGATCTGACCGCCGACGAGGTCGTCGAGCGTATCCTGTCCGACGTCCGCCGCGACGGCGACGCGGCGCTGCGCCACTACACTGCCGCCATTGATCGCGTCGAGATCTATGACTTCCGGGTGAGCGAGGCCGAGTTCGAGGAGGCAGAGGCGCGGGTGCCGGCCGAGACGCGCCAGGCGCTTGAGTTCAGCGCGGCGCGCATCCGCAGCTTCCACGAGAAGCAGCACATCGCCAGCTGGATCGACGCCGGTGAGGACGGCACGCTCGGCCAGATCATCCGCCCGATGGAGCGGGTAGGCGTCTACGCGCCGGGCGGCACCGCCCCCTACCCGTCATCACTCCTGATGACAGCCGTCCCGGCCTCCGTCGCTGGCGTCGAGGAGATCATCGTCTGCGCGCCGCCGGAGCGTGACAGCCGGATTGCGGCGGTCACGTTGGTCGCCGCGCGGATCGCCGGAGCGTCGGCCGTATACAAGGTCGGTGGGGCGCAGGCGATCGCGGCGATGGCCTACGGTACCGAGAGCGTGCCGAAAGTCGACAAGATCCTTGGCCCCGGCAACATTTTCGTCGTCCTGGCCAAGCGGCGCGTGTATGGCGAGGTCGATATCGACGCCCTACCCGGCCCGACCGAGACGGTGCTGATCGCGGACCACAGCGCCGACCCGGAACTCTGCGCAGCCGACCTGCTGGCCCAGGCCGAGCACGATGCGATGGCCAGCGCGATTTTGCTAACCACCTCCGCCGAACTCGCCGAGCGCGTCGAACAGGAACTGGAGCGACAGCTCGAGCGGCTCTCGCGTGCCGAGATAGCAGCGGAATCGCTGGCCAACAATGGCGCAATCGTCGTCTTTCCCGACCTTGAGTCCGCGTTCGACGCGGCCAACGACTACGCTCCGGAGCACCTCTGCCTGCTGCTGGCCGATCCCTGGGCACACATCGGCAGGGTGCGCCACGCTGGTGGGGTATTCCTGGGGGAGGGCTCGCCGGAGGTTATCGGCGACTACACCGCGGGTCCCAGCCACGTCATGCCGACCGGCCGGACGGCGCGCTTCTCGTCCCCGGTCAACGTCATGGACTTCGTGAAGGTCATCTCCGTCATCGGGCTCTCTGACGCGGCTATCCTCGACGTCGGCCCGCCAGCCATCCAGATCGCCGAAGCCGAAGGGCTCACCGCCCACGCCGCGGCCGTCCGGCGCCGAATCGAGCGTTACAAGCGGGGCTAGCTAAGTCCGTCCCTTCACGGGACAGGCCTGACAGCCTTGCCTCGCCCTTCTTGACGCGAGGCCCGCGTAGTGTCGGCAGCGTGATCCCTACCGGCCGTCGTCCATGTGGCGCAGGGCGGCGATGATGCGCTCCTCGACCGTCAGGCCGGAGCGTTCCTCGACGGCGGCCAGCGCCTGGCGCGCCTCGGCGGAGGTATAGCCGAGCGCTTCGAGGGCGGCGACCGTCTCCTGGTCGCGTGTGTCAACTTCGGTCCCCAGCGTCGGCGCGAAGTCTTCCGGCAGCTTGCGGCGCAGGTCCAGGATAATCCGGCCGGCCGTCACCTTGCCGATGCCGGGCGCGCGCGACAGCAGCGCCGTGTCTTCGTCGGCGATCGCCTGATAAAGCGTGGCTGGGTCCGCGAAGGTAAGCAGGTTCAGCGCGGCACGCGGGCCAACCCCGTTGACCGTGATCAGCAGTTCGAACAGCTGCAATTCGGCTTTGGTCCCGAAGCCGTAGAGCGTCAGCGAGTCCTCGCGTACGACCAGGTGCGTGTGCAGCTCTACCGGATCGCCAACGGCTCCCAGCGCGCCCAGCGTGCTGCCCGGCGCGATCGCGCGGATCAAGAAGCCATGCAGGTCGATGATCAGCGCGTCCTCTTCGATACCCGCGAGGATTCCTCGCACCCCGGCAATCATCGTCCCGCCGCCTCTCCAGCCAGACCGTAGAACCGCGCCGCATTGTCCCAAAGTATGGCCTGCAGGGCGCCCTCGTCGTCGACGGCCTCGCGCACCCGCCTGAGCAGCCGCCGCTGGCCCAGCACCGGGAAGTCGCTGCCGAACAGAATCCGGTCGC
>DATGQR010000301.1:0-7551 GCA_035304105.1 Thermomicrobiales bacterium
CGAGAGCGACTCTTCGTCGAGCTCGTCCAGCGAGATCTCGTCCACGTCCTGCTCGGATTGCGGCTCGTCCGGATGGGGCTGCCGCTCGTCGCGTGGGTCCTCACTCATGCGCTTCCTCGATCATCTCGCTCGAACGCGGTGGTCATCGCCCAGCCTATCAGACCGGCGCCGCGTGCCCGACGCGGGCCACGACGCGCACGATCTGGGCCGCCATGCGCCCGCCGATCCGGCCAGGCCGCACGTCGAAGAGCGTCTCGCCGGCCACGGCCATCTCCAGCGGGCTGTGGACGTCCTGATCAGTCACGATCACGTCGCCCACGCGCAGGTCGGCGACATCGGCCATCGTCAGCGTGGCGCGCCCCAGGTTGACGGCTACTGGCAGGGTCACGTCGCCGAGCGGCCCCTCGATCTCGCTGCGGTCGCGCTGCACCCGGCGCGGGCGCGGCCCCGATGCGGCGAAGAACATGCTCGCGCTGAGCCGATTCATGACCGGCTCGAGCATCGACCCGGGGATCGCGACGCTCAGCTGACCGATCTGATCGAAGACGCGGATCTCGTAGACGATTGCCAACGACACCTCGCTGGCCAGGATCTGGCGCACCTGGTGCGGCAGGAACACTAGCTCGCCCTCGGTCGCGTTGAAGGGCGAGATCTCCTGCCAGGCCTGGCCAAACTCGGCCACCAGCCAGCGGCCGACCGCCAGGATCAGTGCGCGCTCGATGTCGGTGACGCTGCCGGCCGACGGGATGCGCGGGCGAAGGCCGCTGCCGCCCTGCAGGCGGTCCAAGATGTGCATGGCGACGGTGAAGCTCAGCTGGATGACGTAGTGGCCGGGCAGCGGGTCGCCGGAGACGACGAAGATGCACGACGGCGACTCCAGGCTTTGCAAGTACTCGCCGAAGGGCATCTGGTCGATTGAGGAGAACTGGATGACGACGTTCGCGCGGGTCTGAGCGGCCAGGGCGTTGCCCACCAGGCGGCCGTAAGTGTCGTGGATCGACTGGACCGTCCGGAGCTGGTCACGCGAGAACTTGTCAGGATAGCGAAAGTCGTAGGGCCGGTAGATGTCGCGCGCGGCGGGCGGGCCGACCGCTGGCGCGACATCGTCGCCCTGGGCCTCGTGCATCGAGGCCAGCAGCATGTCGATCTCGCGCTGGGATAGATTCGCGCCGCCCTCGGGGCGCTCACTCATGACACCCCCCTGCCATGCCGACCGAGCAACGAACGTACGCCTCGCGGTTCATTCTACCTGCGCATGAGCGGCCAGGGGGTTCAGGCCGGCGGCGAGGCCGGTTCCTCCTCGCGCAATTCGCGCAGCACCTTGCGCCGCTGCTCGATCTGCTCCTCGCTCTCGCTCCCATTGACGATCTGGCGCAGGAAGCGGGCCTGGAGCTGGCTGGTGAAATTCGGCGCGGCGGTGCGCGTATCCTCGGGCAACTCGTCAGCCGCCATGCGGCTCAAGAGGTTGAGCTGGTTGCCGGTCGCCCCCACGACCAACACGCGTCCGGCGACGCGCACCAGATAGATCGAGCGATTCTGTCCCAGGTTGAGATGATCGACGACCTCCAGCGCGCGGCCCTGGGAGCCGCCCAAACGCCCGCTGCGGGTGAAATAGTTGAGCAGCCGCAACGAACCATAGGCCAGGCCGAGAACGATGGCCAGGCGGATCAGCAAGCCCGGCACATCGCTCCACCAGTTCACGCCGCCGCTGCCGCGCTCGTCGGCCTCCAACTCGGCGTAGCCCTCCGCCAGGAAACCGCCCCCCTCGCTCGTCGCCTCGGTCGGGTTGGCGCTGACGCCGCTCCGCCCCCCGTCGGAGTCCACGGCGAACGCATAGGCTGCCAGCAGCGCCGCCAGCATCAGCGTCAGGACGAGCGCAGTCGCCAGCGGTTTTTGGCGAGCGTTGTCGATGATCTGCCGAACCCGCTCGCCGCCGGCTGCCTCAACCCTCGGCCGCATCATCCTGGGTTCCTTCCCCGCTCTGCTCGTTGTTCACTGGCGTTTCATCGATGACATCGTCGACCGGCGGGCGGCGTTCTCCCCGGCGGCCGATGGCATTGATGCGCACGGCGTAGCGATCGTCGATGACGATCACCTCGCCGCCGGCGACAGTGACGTTGTTGATCCGCAGGTCGACCGATTCACCGGCCATGCGGTCGAGCTGAATGAGCGTGCCGGGCCGCATGGTAATGATGTCGCGCACGGTCAGGCGCGCCGAGCCGAGCACGGCGGCGACCGGAACCTCGACGTTGGAGAGCACGGACGTGGGTAGCGGCGGCGCATCGCGGGCGGCGTCAGCCAGCGCGGGGAACTCGACCCGGCGAACGGTGACGGCCTCGCGCGCGCGTTCGGCGTCGTCGCCTGGTTGTTGTGGTAGGGGCTGGCGAGGTGTCGACATGGAGCGCCTTCTCCGGCCCTGCAGCCGGGCCGGCGCCCCCGTCGGGGCCTCGACCAGCGGCCGCGGCTACTGAATCACGAACTGCGTGAAATACACGTCCAGCAGCCGATCCTCGCCCACGACTGCTGCCAGCGCATCGAGCAGCTCAGCCTTGAGTGCCGCCTTGCCTTCCGGGGTAGCGACGTCCGCGACAGACTTGCTGCTCAACAGAAGGGTTATCACGTCCTGTATCTCAGGATCAAGGGGCGCCAGCTCGCTGGCCAGCTCTTCGCGCGCCAGGCCGAGCTCCTCGCCCTGGAGCTTGGCCGGGTCGACCCCGTCGACAACCACTTCAATCACGATCTCCGCCTTAAGGTAGCGAAAGGCGCCCGGATCGGCAAGGTTGACGATGCGCTCACCCAGCGAATAGGTGATGCCGCGCTGCGGGACGGTGATGATGACGGTCTCGACGGGCGCGGCGCCCGCGCTGCCGCCGTCGCTGAAGATGGACTTGCCGGTGACCATCGGCACCACGAACAGCAGCGCGGCGATCGTGCCGGCGATCGTCACCACCGGGACGGCAATCACTCCAACAATTCTCAGCATGATGCTTGACTCCTCAATGCCCTCGGCGCGCTAGATTCGCGGCGCAACGATCACGAATGACACCCGCCGGTTCTCCCTGCGATCCTCGAGCGTGTCGCCCGTGGCCCGCGGCCGGTGCTCGCCGTAGCCGGCTGCGGAGATGCGTTGCGGGTTGATGTCCGCCCACTCGGTCAGGTAGCGCACGACGTTGACCGCGCGCTCGGACGATAGTTCCCAGTTGCTCGAGTACTCAAGCGGGTCGGGTGGCGTGGTATCGGTATGGCCCTCGACGCGGATCTCGTTCGGCAGCGGGCCGATGATGTCGGCCACGTTGTCCAGGACGCGTAACGCCTCCGGCCGCAGTTCGGCGCTGCCGGGCGGGAAGAGCACGGCCTCCTCCATGTGGATCACGATGCCCTCGGCGGTCATCTCGACCGCCATGCTCTGGTCGGGCACGTCGTTCATCGACTGCAGGGCAGCGATCTGAGCGCGGATCTGGGCGTAGTCGCCCGCGACGCCCTCGGCGCCTTCGGTATCCCCGATGCCGCCCGGTTCGCCGCCCTGCAGCACGTCGATGTTGAAGGCGCGCTGCAGGCTGAACGCGATCTGCTGGTACTTGACCGAGTCGGTCTTGGACATCGCGTAGAGCACGATGAAGAAGACCAGTAGCAGGTTCATCAGGTCGGCATAGGTGATCAGCCAACGCTCGTGGTTGGGATGCTCCTCGTGTCGGTGCCGGACAAACTTGCGCGCCATCGTCAGGCCGCCTGCGGTAGATCAGCGTCGCGCCGGCGCTTGGCCTGCGCGCTCGACAGGAAGGAGGTGAGCTGCTCGCCGACGATCGCCGGATTGTCGCCGCGCTGAATCGCCAGGATGCCCTGCACGATCATGCGCCGCTCCATAGCCTCGTGCTCGCTCTGCAGCTTGAGCTTGGAGGCCAGTGGCAGGTAGATCAGGTTGGCCGAGCCGACGCCGTAGAGCGTTGCCAGGAAGGCGACGGCGATCGAGTGTCCCAGGTGCTCGGGCTCGGCCAGGTTGCTGAGCACGACGACCATGCCCATGACCGTGCCAAGCACTCCCATCGTCGGCGCGTAGCCGCCCATCGACTCGAACACCTTGTAGTTGACCCGGTGGCGCTCCTCCATGCTGGCGATGTCGTTCATCAGGATCTCCTCGACGACTTCCGAGTCGGTGCCGTCGATGACCAGGTTGACGCCCTTCTGGATGAACGGGTCCTCGATGTTCTGGGCTTCCGTCTCCAGCGCCAGAAGACCATCGCGGCGCGCCAGGTCCGAGAGCTTGAGGAAGAGCGCGATGATCTCCTCGGTGCGGTGCTTTGGAGAGATAACCGTGAGCAGCGCCAGCTTCGGCAGCTTCAGGACCGCGTTCAGCGGGTAGCTCACCAGCGTGGTGGCGATCGTGCCGCCAAACACGATGATCAGCGCGGTTGGCGCGAACAGCGAGGCCAGGGCGCCGCCCTCCATGAGGTATCCGACCACCAGCGCCGCCACGCCGAGTATCAGGCCAAGGATCGTTGCGATATTCATGCCGCAGATTCCTCCATGAATCCGTCCCTACGAATCTCGGTGTAGCGGTAACGGCGGCGCCGGCTCCGCTTGCTCGCGCGCGTTCGTCACCAGCGTCAGCGGGCCGCGCGCGATCTGCCGCCGGTAGGCGATGACGCGCTCGGCGACGACGGCGGCCGGCTCCTTGACCGTGAGGCGCTTGTGCGAGGTCAAGGTGATGACGGTTGTCGGCGTTTCCTCAACCGTCTCGATCAGTTCGGCGTTGAGGAAAACGGCCGAGCCATCGAGCCGCGTCAGCTCGATCATGGCGCGATATCCTTTCGCTCCAGCAATGCGAGGGCTTCCGATTTCCCCGCGTACGTACTAGACAATCTGTCACGGGACGAGTAACATCATGGGCACCCAGGGGTGTACGTACACCCTGCCGTGCCTCTTGGCCTTGGCAGCGCCCGGGCCGGCGGCGCGGCTGGCTAGCCGGTTGATGAAGGAACGTCGTCGCATGCTGCGCATTTCCAGACGCCGACAACCTGCGACACGTCCGGCCGGCGCGCGAGCGCGCTGGCGGAAACTGGGACTGGTGTTGCTCGCGGGGCTGGCGCTGAGCGGGCTGCTGAGCGCCTGCGCCGGTCAGGCCCAGGTTGGTGGGACCGAGATCGAGGTCTCGGCCGGCGACGAGGCGAACGGCACGGCAACGCCAGGCCAGCAGTTCAGCTCCGGCCTGGAGCTGATCCTGCTGCTGACGATCATCACGCTCGTGCCGACGCTGCTGCTGATGATGACGTCGTTCACGCGCATCATCATCGTGCTGGGCTTCATCCGCACGGCGCTGGGCGTGCCCCAGCTGCCGCCCAATCAGGTGCTGCTGGGGTTGGCCCTGTTCATGACCATCTTCATCATGGCTCCGGTCTGGACCGAAGTGAACGATGAAGCGATACAACCGCTCCAGGCCGGCGAGATCAGCCAGGGCGAAGCCCTCAACCGCGCCTCGGGCCCAATCCGCGAGTTCATGTTCGAGCAGACGCGCGAGCGTGATATCGCGCTCTTCATGCAGATGGGTCAACTGGAACGCCCCCAATCAGAAGCGGACGTGCCGACCTGGGTGCTGATCCCGGCATACGTGATCAGCGAACTCAAGACGGCGTTCCAGATGGGCTTCCTCATCTTCATCCCATTCCTGATCATCGATCTCATCGTGAGCAGCACCCTGATGTCCATGGGGATGATGATGTTGCCGCCGGTCATCGTGTCGCTGCCCTTCAAGATCCTTCTCTTCGTAATGGTCGACGGATGGGACCTGATAGTTAAGTCCCTGGTCACGAGCTTCGGGTGACGACGCCGGAAATGAGGACTTATGAATGAGCTCACCCTGCTGGAAGTCACACGCCAGGCGATCACGACGCTGCTGATCGTCTCGGCGCCGTTGCTGGGGGCCGCGCTAGTCGTCGGGCTGGTCATCAGCCTGATCCAGGCGGTCACGCAGGTGAACGAAGCGACGCTGACCTTCGCGCCGAAGATCATCGCGATCTTCGTGGCGATCCTCGTCTTCGGGCCGTGGATGGGCAACCGCATGCTGATGTTCACCGTCGAGCTGTTCGAGTTGCTGCCGCAGATGGCGAGATAGCGCGGGTATGCAGATCACCGCCGACGGGGTCTATTTCCTGGGGTTCGCGCTGGTGGCCGCGCGGGTCGGCAGCGCCATCCTGGTCATGCCCTTCTTCGGCGCGACCCAGGTGCCGGCGCAGGTCAAGATCGTGCTGGTCATCATCCTGGCGGCTGTCATGACGCCGGCCAACGCTGGCGCGGAGCTGGCCGCGGCCGACGACTGGTTCCCGCTGATGCTGCTGCGCGAGGTGCTGGTGGGCCTGCTGCTGGGTTTCTCGGTGGCGCTGGTGTTCGCCACGTTGACGATCGCAGCCAACCTGATCGCCGTCCAGATGGGCCTCAACCTGCAGGCCCTGCTCAACCCGACCTCCCCCTTCGCCTCCGACCAGGAAAACCCGCTGGCGGTGTTCTACAGCTTGCTGGCGACGGTGATCTTCCTGACGGTCAACGGCCACCATGCCGTGCTGCGCGGCCTGCAGGCGACCTTCGACGTCGTGCCCCTCAACGCCTTCACGATCGAAGCCGGGCGCGCCGGTGTCGTGGCGACGCTGACGGCCACTATGATCGTCAGCGCCTTTCAGATCGCCTTCCCGATCATGGCGGCGCTGTTGATCGCCGACGTGGCCTCGGGCCTGCTGGCGCGCATGGTGCCGCAGATCAACGTGTTCTTCGTCAACCTGCCGGTCAAGCTGTTCCTCGGCTTCCTGGTGATGCTGATCTCGATGCCTTACACGATCGGCTACTTCGGCAACGAGGGCGTGCCCAGCGCGATCCGCAATCTGCGCGCGGTGCTGGCGGGATAGGGGGAGGAGATGGCTGCCGAACGCAACCAGGCACCAACCCCACGTAGGCGCGAGGAAGCGCGCAAGCGCGGCGATATCCCGCGCTCGGTCGAGCTGAACTCGGCCATCGCGCTGCTGGCCGCCTGGTTCATACTGTTCGTCTTCGGCGCGGTCATGATCGAGCGCATGATCGGGATCATGCGCTGGCAGTTCACGACGCTCGACCGCGAGGACATCACGGTCGAAGAGCTGCGCGCGATGGTCAACGACCTGGGCATGGAGATGTTCGAGATCCTGCTGCCCCTGCTGGGGTTGCTGGTCGTCGTCGGCTTCATCGTCGGCCTGGGGCAGTCAGGCTTCCAGCTCAGCCTGGCCGGCCTCAAGCCTCAGCCGCAGCGGCTCAACCCAGCGGCCGGGCTCAAGCGCATCTTCGGGCTGACCGGGGTGGGCAACCTGGCCAAGTCGCTCCTCAAGCTGCTGATCATCGGCGTGGCGACCTGGATCATCCTGCAGGACCGCATCCAGCAGTTCGGCACCTACGTCGGCAGCGACTACCGGCTGACGGTCCGCGCGCTGGTCGACACCGCCTGGCGGCTGGGCCTGATCGTCGGCGGCATCTTCTTCGTGCTGGCCGCCGCCGACTACGCCCTGACGCGCTGGAACTACACGCGCCGCCTGC
>DATGQR010000302.1:0-9346 GCA_035304105.1 Thermomicrobiales bacterium
CAATCGTGATGCCGCGCTCGCGCTCCTCGGGCGCGTTGTCGATCGAGTCGAAGCTGCGAAAGGCCGCCTTGTCGCCGGCCAGCGCCAGCGTCTTGGTGATCGCCGCCGTCAAGGTCGTCTTGCCGTGGTCGACATGCCCAATCGTGCCGATGTTGACATGCGGCTTGGTGCGTTCAAATCTCGCCTTCGCCATGCTCTTCCTCCCAGAGTTCTGGCGACGCCGCCCGCAGCGGCGCCGCCGTTGACCTAATTCTTCTTGACTTCATCCACCAGGTTGGCCGGCAGCGGTTCGTAGTGCGAGAACTCCATCGACGATGTCGCGCGGCCCTGCGTCATCGAGCGCAGCTCGGTGGTGTAACCAAACATGCTGGCCAGCGGCACCAGCGCGCGCACGACCTGAGCGCCAGCGCGCGGCTCCATGCCCTCGATCCGGCCTCGCTTCGCGTTCAGCTGGCCGATCACGTCGCCCATGTACTCCTCAGGCGTCGTGACTTCAACCCGCATGACCGGCTCCAGCACAACCGATCCGGCGCGTCGCAGCGCCTCCTGAATCGCCATTGAACCGGCGATCTTGAAGGCCATCTCCGACGAGTCCACCTCGTGATACGAACCGTCATTGAGTGAGACCTTGACATCGACGACCGGGAACCCGGCCGGGCCGCCGGTGTTGAGCGCCTCTTCGATGCCGGCGCGCGTTGCCGGGATGTACTCGCGGGGAATCACGCCGCCGACGATGTTGTCCTCGAAGACGAAGCCCTCGCCGCGCTCCAACGGCTCGACGTCGATGACCACGTGACCATACTGTCCGCGGCCACCGGTCTGGCGCACGAAACGGCCCTCGACGCCCTGGACCGGGCGGGCGATCGTCTCGCGATACGCCACCTGCGGACGGCCAACGTTGGCATGGACCTTGAATTCGCGCAGCAGGCGATCGACGATGACTTCCAGATGAAGCTCGCCCATGCCCATGATAATCGTCTGGCCGGTTTCCTCATCGGTCCGCAGCCGGAAGGTGGGATCCTCTTCGGCAAGCCGCGCCAGCGCCATGCCCATCTTGTCCTGGTCAGCGCGCGTCTTCGGCTCGATCGCGACTTCGATGACCGGCTCCGGGAAGCTGATCGATTCCAGGATGATCGGGTGATCGGGGTCGCACAGCGTGTCGCCGGTGAAGGTCTCCTTCAAGCCGATGACGGCGCAGATATCGCCGGCCGAGATCTGGTCGATCTCCTCCCGGTGATTGGCGTGCATCTGAAGCAGACGCCCGACGCGCTCGCGCTGCCCCTTGGTCGCGTTGTAGGCATACGAGCCAGCCTGCAGCGTGCCCGAGTAGACGCGAATGAACACCAGCCGGCCCACGTGCGGATCCGCCGCAACCTTGAAGGCCAGCGCCGAGAACGGCGCGTCCGGATCGGTCGGCCGGGTGGCGGGGATGTCCTCGCCATCCGGACCCTTCTCCGTGCCCTGCACCGGCGGGATGTCGAGCGGCGACGGCAGGTAGTCGATAACCGCATCGAGCATGCGCTGGATACCCTTGTTCTTCAGCGCGGTACCGTTCAGGACCGGAACCATCTCGTTCGCGAGGGTCGCCTTACGCAGTGCCGCCTTCAGGTCGTCCGCGCTCAGCTCCTCGCCCTCGAGGTAGCGCATGAGCAGTTCTTCGTCCGACTCGGCGATCAGCTCGATCAGCGCGTTGCGATGCTCGGCGGCTTCGTCCGCCATGTCGGACGGGATATCGGTAACCTCGATGTTGAGCCCCATCTCATCGTGATAGATGTAGGCCCGCTCGTCGATCAGGTCAATCAGGCCGAGGTACTCGGATTCCGCGCCGATCGGGATCTGGATGACGGCGGGAGTGGCCTTCAGGCGATCCTTGATCATCTCGACCGTGCGCCAGAAATTCGCGCCTGTGCGGTCCATCTTGTTGACGAAGGCGATGCGCGGCACGTGGTACTTGTCAGCCTGCCGCCAGACCGTCTCCGACTGCGGCTCAACACCTGCGACGGCGTCGAAGACGACGATGCCGCCGTCGAGCACGCGCAGCGAGCGCTCCACCTCGGCGGTGAAGTCGACGTGGCCCGGCGTGTCGATGATGTTGATGCGGTGATCGCGCCAGAAGCAGGTCGTCGCGGCCGCCGTGATCGTGATGCCGCGCTCGCGCTCCTGGACCATCCAGTCCATCGTCGCGGCGCCCTCGTGCGTCTCACCGGGGCGGTGGACCCGGCCGGTGTAATAGAGAATACGTTCGGTTGTTGTCGTCTTGCCGGCGTCGATATGGGCGATGATGCCGATATTCCTGGTGCGTACCAGGGCGGACGCTCGACCGCCGGCAGTCTTGCTCATGGTCTTAGTACTCACGACGTTGTCATTCCTAACTGCGTGTTGCGCGCTGTGAACAAGGCGGAACGAACTGAGCGATCTACCAGCGGTAGTGAGCGAACGCCTTATTCGCTTCAGCCATCCGGTGCGTGTCTTCGCGACGCTTCACGGCAGCACCGGTGTTGTTGTAGGCATCCAGCAGCTCATTAGCCAGCTTCTCGGCCATCGAGCGCCCCGGCCGGCTCCGGGCGGCCTGGAGCAACCAGCGCATCGCCAGCGACTCGCGGCGGTTATCCGGAACCTGAACCGGCACCTGATATGTGGCGCCACCGACGCGACGAGGCTTGACCTCGATCGCCGGGCGCGTATTCATAATCGCTTGATTGAAAACTTCCAGCGGATCGCGACCCGAGCGCTCTTCGACGATCTCGAGAGCGGTGTAGACGATGCGCTCGGCCGTCCCCTTCTTGCCACGTTCCATCAGCTTGTTGATGAAGCGCTGGAGCATCTCGCTCCCATACCGGGGATCCGGCAGCACTACTCGCGGTTCGATGTTGCTTCGTCGTGGCATCTGTATTCACCCTCTCCCCGAAATCGCAACTCGGAGACGCGTCCGCTATACCTACTTCTCACGCACAGGAGCGGTCATCGCTGTGTATCCGCGAGGCCGCTCCCATGCTCCTGGAAACTGGTCGTAGGGGATCCCGCGTATCCGGTTCACCGGACGACGGGACCTGGTCCTACGACTTTTTCGTGCCGTACTTGGACCTTCCCTGCTTGCGGTCGTCGACACCGCGCGCATCCAGCGCGCCGCGCACGACGTGATACCGCACGCCAGGCAAATCCTTTACCCTGCCGCCACGAATAAGTACGACTGAGTGTTCCTGAAGGTTATGTCCTTCTCCCGGAATATACGCAGTCACTTCCATGCCATTGGACAGACGTACGCGACAGATCTTGCGCAGCGCCGAGTTCGGCTTCTTGGGCGTCATCGTACGCACCTGGGTGCACACGCCCCGCTTCTGGGGCGCACCCTTTCCGCGGCGCAGCCTGCCCGCGTACCGCCCGAGCGCATTATTGGTGTACCGCAGCGCAGGAGCCTTGGTCTTCTTCCGGCTCTGCTTGCGGCCCTTGCGGACCAATTGATTGATCGTCGGCACGCTTACCCCTTTTATGCCACTGTGCGCCGCTTCGGCTTACTTTTCGCTCGCTAGCAAGCCGTCACCGAAACGGACGCGACTTTCTCAGAATGATGCTGTGATTGCCCGTTACAATCACAATCGCTGAGTCTACCATAAGCACCGCATAAGTCAATTTCCGAGATCCCCGGAACGTGAGTCCCGGCGCGGGCAATGCCCGCGCCGGGACTCGCTTGACTCTATGCGCCTAGTCGCTCTCGTCCGGGCTGCCCAGCGGGATCGAATCCTGGCGGGTAGCCGGCGAGACCAGGTCTTCAACGTCCTCGATCGACTTCGGCTCCAGTTCGCGCGCCTCGGCGTCCTCGAGCTCGGACGGCTCGAGGTCATCCGGCAACGACTGGCGCACCTGGAATCCCGAGCCAGCCGGGATCAGCTTGCCGATGATGACGTTCTCCTTCAGGCCGCGCAGGTAGTCGACCTTGCCCTCGATCGCCGCCTGGGTCAGCACCCGGGTGGTCTCCTGGAAGGAGGCCGCCGACAGGAAGGACTCGGTCTCGAGCGAGGCCTTGGTGATGCCCAGCAGCGCCTGCTGCGCCGTCGCCGGCTCGCCACCCTGGGCGATGATCTCCTCGTTGATCTCGTTGAACGTATAGCGGTCAACCAGATCGCCCGGCAGGAGATCGGTGTCGCCCGGATCGTCGATGCCCACCTTGCGCAGCATTTGACGCACGATGATCTCGATGTGCCGGTCGTTCGTCACCACACCCTGCGAGCGGTAGACCTTCTGGACCTCGTCGACGAGCAACCGCTGAACATCCTCGCGGCCGCGCGTGCGCAGCACTTCGTCCGGATCCAGCGCACCCTCGGTGATCTGGGTGCCCGGCTGGATCTCTTCGCCGTCCTGAACGCGCAGGTGCGCCGAGTGCGGCACGGTGTACTCGCGAATCTCGGCGTTCTCGTTATAGATGCTGACCACGCCGTCCTCGATGACCACGTCACCGCTGATCGTCGCCGTGATCGGCGCGAAAGTGTCGGACTCGTCGACAGCGATCTCATCACCGCGCTTGACGGACTGGCCGTCCTTGACCTTGAGCGTGTGCGACTCCGGAATCTGATGCGGCACCGAGATCGGGTCGCGGTGGGTGATGATCACCTTGCGCGCCTCGTCCTCAGTCACGATGCTGACCGTGCCGCCGATCTCGCTGAGGATCGCCTTGCCCTTGGGCTCGCGCGCCTCAAACAGCTCAGTGACACGCGGCAGACCGGTCGTGATGTCGTCGGCCGAGAGCACGCCACCCGTGTGGAACGTGCGCATCGTCAGCTGCGTGCCCGGCTCGCCGATCGACTGGGCTGCGATAATGCCCACCGCGTCGCCCAGCTCGACCATGCGGCCGGTTGCCAGGTTGCGGCCGTAGCACGACGCGCACACGCCGTGCGCCGCGTCGCAGTGCATCACCGATCGCACGACGACCGTCTGGATGTCGGCCTCGAAGATGTTGCGCACGACGTCGTCGTTGATCTCCTCGTTGCGGTCGGCCAGGATCTCGCCGTCAGCCGTCACGATCGGCTCCGCCGCCAGACGGCCCAGGATGCGATCCGCGAAGATCTCGTCCGTCTCCACGTCGCTGCGGTTCACGCGCATGCCGGCGGTCGTCCCGCAGTCCTCGATCGTCACGATCACATCCTGCGAGACGTCGACCAGCTTGCGCGTCAGGTAGCCGGAGTCGGCGGTGCGCAGCGCGGTGTCAGCCAGTCCCTTGCGGGCCCCGTGCGTCGAGATGAAGTACTCGAACACCGACAGCCCCTCGCGGAAGTTCGAGCGGATCGGGAAGTCCATGATGTTGCCGCGCGGATCCAGCATCAGGCCGCGCATACCGGCCATCTGCGAGATCTGGTTCATATTACCCTTGGCGCCCGAGACGGTCATGATATAGAGCGAGTTGTCCTCATCGAAGCTCTCTTCGATGGCGTCCTGCACCTGTTCGCGCGTCTCACTCCAGATCTCGACGAGCTGATCGTGGCGCTCTGCCGGCGACAGCAGACCACGGTTGTACTGGCGCTCCACCTGGAGCACGCGCTCCTCGGCCGCCGCGATCAGATCCGCCTTCTTCTCCGGGATCGCCACGTCGTCGACACCGATCGTCAGTCCGCCCAGCGTCGCGAACTTGAACCCGATGTCCTTGATGCGGTCGGCGATCTCGGCCGTCCGGGCGGTGCCGTAGGTGTCATACAGGTCCTTGATCACCCGCTTGAGCGCGCCGCGGTCCATCGTCTGGTCACGGAACGGCATCGAAGCGGGCAGCTCCTGGTTGAAGATCACGCGGCCGACCGTCGTCTCGACCAGCCCCTCGCGCACGGCAACGTCCTCGCCGTTGCGCTCGTCGTCGAAGACGTGCGCGCCGACCTTGGGATCCATCACGCGCACCTTGGCATGCAGGTCGACCAGACCGAGATCATAGGCGGTCATCATCTCGGCGGCCGAGGCGAAGACCTTGCCCTCGCCCTTGTAGGCCCGGCCCTCCAGGCGCATCGTCAGGTAGTAGCAGCCGAGCACGATCTCCAGCGTCGGCGCGATGACCGGGTCACCGTCCGACGGATCGAGCAGGTTGACGGTCGACATCATGCGCTCGCGCGCCTCGGCCTGAGCCTTGCGCGACAGCGGCACGTGCACCGCCATCTGGTCGCCGTCGAAGTCGGCGTTGAACGCCGCGCAGACCAGCGGGTGCAGCTGAATGGCGGAACCCTCGATCAGCTTCACCTCGAAGGCCTGGATGCCCAGGCGGTGTAGCGTCGGGGCGCGGTTCAACAACACCACGTAGTCCTTGATGACCTCTTCGAGCACGTCCCAGACGCTCGGGTCCACGCGCTCGACCAGCCGCTTGGCGGCCTTGATGTTGTGCGCGAAGTCGTGTTGCACCAGACGGTGCATCACGAACGGCTTGAACAGCTCTAGCGCCATGCGCTTCGGCAGACCACACTGGTACAGCTTCAGGTCCGGGCCGACCACGATCACCGAGCGGCCTGAGTAGTCGACGCGCTTGCCGAGCAGGTTCTGGCGGAAGCGCCCCTGCTTGCCCTTGAGCATGTCCGACAGGCTCTTGAGCTTGTGCTTACCTGAGCCGGACACGACGCGGCCGCGCCGGCCGTTGTCGATCAACGCATCGACCGCCTCCTGCAGCATGCGCTTCTCATTGCGGACGATGATGTCCGGCGCGCCAAGCTCCAGCAGCCGCTTCAGGCGGTTGTTGCGGTTGATGACGCGGCGGTACAGGTCGTTCAAGTCAGAGGTCGCGAAGCGGCCACCATCGAGCTGGACCATCGGGCGCAGGTCCGGCGGGATCACCGGCAGCGCCGTGAAGATCATCCACTCCGGGCGGTTGCCGCTCTTGCGCAGTGACTCGACCACGCGCAGCCGCTTGGCCGCCTTCTTCTTACGCTGCACGCTCACCGTGCTGTGCAGCTCGGTGCGCAGCTCGGCGGCGATGCTGTCCAGGTCGAGCTTCGAGACAACTTCATAGACCGCCTCGGCGCCCATCGCCGCGCGGAAAACGCCCGGCGCCAGGTCCATCAGCTCGCGATACTGCGTTTCGGTCAGCACCTGGTTCTGCTCGAGGTCGCGGATCTGGTTGATGATCTCGTCGGCTTCGGCGCGCAGGTCGGCCTGCTGCTGCTCGTATTCGTTCTGCAGCTGGCGCAGCGACTTTTCCGAGGCCAGCTGGATCTGCTCGACCTCGTGCTCACTTTCGGCCTCGGTGCTCTCGGTAAAGCGCTCGGCTTCCCGGCGCGCATCGTCCATCGCGTCGGCGATGGCCGCGCGCACCTCTTCGAGGCGGTCTTCGTTCACCGCCTCGCCGGCCTCGATCAGCACCTTGCCGTTGAACTTGAGGTCCTCGTCCAGCGATTCGTTCATCTTCGACTCGAGCGTCTCGATGATCGTCTTGCTGACTTCCTCAAGCTCGGCGAGCTGCGCCTCCAGCTGGCCGCGCACATTCGACGCGACGCCGACGGCGCCCTCTTCGAGGTTCGAGATCTCCTGGTCGCGCTCCGCTTCGATCGCGGCGGCGCGCTCCTCGAACTCGGCCTGGAGCTCTTCCAGCTCCTCGGCCAGCTCCGCTTCGATTGTCTCGATCAACTCGTCGCGCGCCTCGGTGTCAACCTCGGTGACGAGGTACGAGGCGAAGTAGAGCACGCGCTCCAGGTTGCGCGGCGAGATGTCGAGCAGCAGGCCGAGCCGGCTCGGCGTGCCCTTGACGTACCAGATGTGCGTCGCCGGCGCGGCGAGTTCGATGTGCCCCATGCGCTCGCGGCGCACCTTGGAGCGGGTAACTTCGACGCCGCACTTGTCGCACACCGTCCCGGCGTGGCGGATCCGCTTGTACTTGCCGCAGTAGCACTCCCAGTCCTTGCTGGGGCCGAAGATGCGCTCACAGAAGAGGCCACCATGCTCCGGCTTGAGCGTGCGGTAGTTGATCGTCTCCGGCTTAGTGACCTCACCGTACGACCAGCTGCGGATATCCTCCGGCGATGCGAGACTAATCCGGATTGCGTCGAAGTTGTTGACGTCAAGCGACCTGGTCGCTTCGTCACGATGCATGCGTTCGAGTGTTTGCATTCGTTATATCACCGGTTCCACTATGTGCATCATGCACGCGTGTCGTACTACCTGGGCGGTTCAACGCCCCGCCCACGAGGCATCCGGTTAGTCTTCCGTGCGTTCAAAACCGCTCAAGTTGATGCGGTCGAGGTTCGACAGCAGGTCGCGCGCCATGTCCTCGGCGAACTCCACCGTCTGATCCTCTTCGTTGATGACGTCGATCGACAGACCCAGCGAGCGCAACTCCTTGACGAGCACCTTGAACGATTCCGGCACGCCGGCCTCGGTGATCTCCTCGCCCTTGACGATCGCTTCGTAGGTCTTGACGCGACCGACGACGTCGTCAGACTTGACGGTCAGCATCTCCTGCAAGGTGTAGGCGGCGCCGTAGGCTTCCAACGCCCAGACCTCCATCTCGCCGAAGCGCTGGCCACCGAACTGCGCCTTGCCACCCAGTGGCTGCTGAGTGACCAGCGAGTACGGGCCGGTCGAGCGCGCGTGGATCTTGTCCTCCACCAGGTGGACCAGCTTGAGCATATAGAGGTAGCCGACCGTGACCGGGCGGTCGAAGCGCTCGCCGGTGCGGCCGTCGTAGAGCCACACCTTGCCGTCTTCCGGCAACCCGGCTTCCTTCAGTAGCCCCTTGATCTGCTCGTCATCCGCGCCGTCGAAGATCGGCGTCGAGAACTTCACGCCCAGCGCCTTCGCCGCCCAGCCGAGGTGCGTCTCCAGCACCTGGCCGATGTTCATGCGCGATGGCACACCGATCGGCGTCAGGATGATGTCGAGCGGCGTCCCGTCCGGCAGGTAGGGCATGTCCTCGTACGGCACGATCCGCGAGATGACGCCCTTGTTGCCGTGGCGCCCGGCCATCTTGTCGCCCTCGGAGATCTTCCGCTTCTGGGCGATCATGACCCGCACCGTCTGGTTGACACCGGCCGGCAGCTCGTGCTCGGTGTCGTCGTCGCGGCTAAAGATCTTGACGTCGATGACCTTGCCCGAGACACCGTGCGGGACGCGCAGCGAGGTGTCCTTCACTTCGCGCGACTTCTCGCCGAAGATCGCCCGCAACAGGCGCTCCTCCGCCGAGAGCTCGGTCTCACCGCGCGGCGTGACCTTCCCGACGAGGATGTCGTTCGGGCGCACCTCCGCGCCGATCCGGATGATCCCGTCCTCGTCGAGGTTGGCCAGGCTGTCCTCACCAACGTTCGGGATATCGCGGGTGATCTCTTCCGGGCCAAGCTTGGTATCGCGCGCTTCCGTCTCATACTTCTCGATGTGAATCGAGGTGTAGACG
>DATGQR010000303.1:0-2453 GCA_035304105.1 Thermomicrobiales bacterium
TCAGGCGGCGCAGCTGCGGCGTGATCCAGCCGAAGGCCAGCGCGGTGACGATGAAGGGGATGCCCAGCCCCAGGGCATAGAAGAAGAACAGCACCCCGGCGCGCGCGCCCTGGGTCGCGGCGATCGCGAAGATGCCGGAGAGGATCGCGCCGACGCAGGGGCTCCAGCCAGCCGCGAAGAAGACGCCCAGCAGGAAAGACGAGCCTATCCGCCCGCGCGGCAAGCGATCCTGCGCCGAGACGCGCGTATCGCGCTCCAGGAACGGAATCCGGATCAGGCCGAGCGTGTGAATGCCGAGCAGGACGACGGCGATGCCGCCGAACCAGCGCAGGTAGTCCAACCCGGTCTGCCAGCGCTCCAGGAACTGACCGACGGCGATCCCGAAGATCGTGAAGACAACCGCGAAGCCCAGCACGAAGGCCAGCGCGTGGATCAGGAGCTGGCGGCGCGGTGGAGTCGTCGCGCCGCCGACGATCGTGCCGGTCAGATAGCCGAGGTAGCCCGGCACCAGCGGCAGCACGCAGGGCGAGAGGAATGACAGCAACCCACCGACGACGGCGATGAGCGCCGCCAGGATCAGTGGTGCTTCGGTGACGGTCATATGCGTACCCTCGGCCAGGATGCTCAATCGACGATCCCCCGGGGCGGATGTTCGCCCGGTGGACCCGTCACAAGCGTACGGCATGGAGCACCTCGCCAGCGGCTATCCTTACCCCGGTCGGGATTTGCGACAGGCAGCGAGGGAAGCAAGCGCGATGTCCGAGATGGTTCTCTACGAGCAGCGGGGCGACAGTGTCTGGATCACGATGAACCGGCCCGAAGTCCGCAACGCCCTCTCCCGCGAGCACATCACCGCGATTCGCGAGGCGATGGAGCGGGCCACCGGCGAGGCCGGGGCGCGGGCGATCGTCCTGGCCGGGGCCGATCCGGTCTTTTGCGCAGGCGCCGACGTCAACCAGTACCGCGAGGTCTCTGACCGTCAGCAGGTCATGGCCGACGGCGCGCTGCTGCGCGACCTGCTCGACTACATGATGGTCTGCCCGCTGCCGATCATCGCCCGCGTGCAGCGCGCGGCCTTCGGCGGGGCGATGGGCCTGATCTGCGCCAGCGACTTCGCCATCGCCGTCGAGGGCACCCGCTTCTCGCTCTCCGAGGCGCGCCTGGGAATCGTCCCGGCGGTCATCAGCGAGGCGGTCCTGACGGCGCTCGGCCCGCGCAATACCCGCCAGCTGATGCTGCGCTCGGAGCCCTTCAACACCGAGGAGGCGCTGCGCATCGGGCTGGTCCAGGAGGTCGTGGCGGCTGATGAACTCGACGGCGCGATCGAGGATGTCGTCGGGCAGTTCCGCCAGGGCGCGCCAGGCGCGCTGGCCGACATCAAGAAGCTGCTCCACACCCTGACCCAGACGCCAGTGACGCCCGAGGGCAAGCGCCAGATGATCCTCAACCTGGCGGCCGACCGCCGCGCCAGCGAAGAGGGCCAGGAGGGACTGCGCGCCTTCCTCGAAAAGCGCAAGCCGAACTGGGCGACAGCCGGAGACGGCGAAGGCGCATGAGCGCCCCGATCCTGGCCATCGCCAACCGGGCCGAGATCGCCGTGCGCATCGCCGCCACGGCCTGGGAACTGGGCTGGACGCCGGTCGCGCTGCTGGGCGAGCCGGACTGGGATGGTTACGCGGCCCGGGAGATCGGCCGGCTGATCCGGCTGGAGGGCGGCGCGGAACTGGACCCTCAGGCCGTCGTCCGGGCCGCGCTCGACGCGGGCGCGACCGCGCTGCACCCCGGCTACGGCTTCCTGAGCGAGCGCCCCGCGCTCTCGCGAGCCTGCGCGAGCGCCGGGATCACCTTCGTCGGACCGTCGCCGGAGACGCTGGAGCTGGCCGGTGACAAGGTGCGCACCCGCGAGATCGCCGAGCGCCAGGGTATCCCGGTCGTCCCGGCCAGCCCGAAGCTGGACGTGGACGATCGCGAGAGCTGGCTGCGGGCCGCCGCGGAGATCGGTTACCCGGTCATGGCCAAGGTCGCCGGGGCGGGAGGCGGGCGAGGCCTGCGGGTCGCCCGCGATGAAGGCGAGTTGACCGGCGCGGTGCAGTCGGCGCTGAACGAGGCCGGCGGCTCCGGCGCGGCGGAGGAGATCTTCCTGGAGCGCTACCTGGAAGGCGCGCGCCATGTCGAGGTCCAGGTGGCCGGCGACGGCCAGGCGGCGATGGTTCTGGGCGACCGCGACTGCTCGCTCCAGCGCCGCCACCAGAAGGTCATCGAGGAGGCGCCAGCGCCCGGGCTGGACGATGACCTGCGCGAGGCCATCCACGCGGCCGCGGCGAAGATGGCCGAGGGCATCGGCCTCCTGAATCTGGCCACCATCGAGTTCCTGCTCGACCGCGACGGCCGCTTCTATTTCATGGAGATCAACCCGCGCCTCCAGGTCGAGCACACCGTAACCGAGGAGGTTA
>DATGQR010000304.1:0-8361 GCA_035304105.1 Thermomicrobiales bacterium
GGCAACCTCTAAGAGCGGATCGGCGCTGTACTCGCGGTAGAAGTTCGCCTCTAGCAGGCAGCTCACGCCGCGGCTCAGGAGCTCGCCGGCCACCATGTAAAGCAGGTCGTAGGACACGGCGCCCAGCGTATGCGACCACTCAAGACCCTGGCCGGAAATCTCGTCGGCCAGCCGCTCCTTGAACGTGTCCTTGTGAAAGGCCGGGATGCCCAGCTCGTCGGCGAGCTGGCGGGCGACCGTCGTCTTGCCTCCCGCGGGTGGGCCGGTGACGATGACCAACCGTGGAGTGTCCTCCATCTACCGCGATACCTGGTCGCTGCGCGGCAGGAGGCCTTCCGGTACGTCCTGGCCGAGGATGACCGTGATCTCGTCGGCCGTCCCACCGGGGACGATTGCCGACGGAGAGAGTCCCAGCAGGTCGGCGATGTGGCGCGCCGTCGCCATCTCTGTGTCTGGGGCTTCGATCACCGAGAACTCGTGCGCCTCGCGGGCGTCGGTCGGCCAGACTTCCTCGAAGCCGGCATCGACCAGGATCTGGGCGCTGTTGCCGGCCAGCAGTGGGATGTCGGTCGCGTTCTCGACGAAGACAGTCGTGCTGAGGTTCGGCTCGCTATCGAGATCGACCCGCTCGGCGCTGTCGCTGGGCGGCGGAATGCCCTCGCCGAAGACGGCGCGCGTGCGGTCGAGGACGGCCGGCCAGTCGGCCGTCAGGTAGTAGGCGTCCGCATCGTTGTGCTCGGTCAGCAGCCCCTCTTCCCAGAGATTGAAGCGCACGATGTCTTCCGCCTTGACGTTGCGGCCGAGGTTGGCCAGCGAGAGCATCTCGTTGAAGACGAGGTCGGTGCGGATCGTGTCGCGCATGTCGTCGATCAGGCTGGTGGCGTTACGGAACAGGTCCAGCAGGTGGGCCTGCTCGCGGATCGCCATCAGCACCTGCTGCTGGCGCTCGGAGCGGCCGAAGTCGCTGTCGGCGTGGCGCGTGCGGACGTACTGGAGCGCGCGCTTGCCGTCCATCTTCTGCAGCCCGGCCGGGAAATAGATGCGCGTCAGGCGCAGGTCGTCGGTCGGGTACTGATTGTCGCTCAACTCGTAGGGCACGTCGATCGTCACGCCGCCGACGGTGTCAACCACCTTCTCAAAGCCGTCGAAGTCGATCGTCACGTAGTAATGAATCGGGATGTTGAAGTTGGCCTCGATGGTCGTAGCGACCAGGGTCGTGCCGCCACCCTCGATCTCGTCGGCGTTGGCCTCACCGATCGGGTAGGCGGCGTTGAACTTGTCCTCGCCGAAGCCGGGGATGTAGACGATGAGGTCACGCGGGATGCTCATCATCGTGACCCCGTGCGTCTTCGGGTCGATCTGCGCGACGATCGTCGTGTCCGAGCGGGGCGGCAGCTCCTCGCCATCGCGGGCGTCGACGCCGAGCAGGACGATGTTGATCGGGTCGTCGTTGCCCCAGTCGGGCATGACCGCCTCGACCTCGGATGAGGGCACCGGCTCCGGCGTGCCCTCGGCGTTCACGCGCCAGTAGTCGCGCTCGACTTTGGGCTCGTTGATGTCGCCGTAGGCGTCGATCCCGACACGCACGATGTTCAAGACGTAGGCGCTGGCGGCCACGACGAAGAGCAGTGGCAGCACCAGGGCGACCATGACCCAGGTACGGCGGCGGCGATACCAGGGCTTCTTCGGCTTGGCTGCTGCCTTGCGTCGACGTGGATCGCCCTTGCGGCGCGCGGCGCTCCGGCGAGGCGCGGCAGTCTCGGCGCGCTCAGGCCGCTTGCGGATGGTCGGCGTCGCAATCGCCCGTACCTCGCCGGCCCGCTCGGCCCGCAACCGCGCCGCTGACTGCTCGATGCGCTCAATGTACTCCTCGAGCGTCGGCTCAGAGTCGCCGCCGGTATCGAAGTCGATGATGATCGGAGCGGTTTCGTCGGCGGCCGTCAGCGTGGCGCGGGGCGCCAGCTCAGTTGGCCGGACTGGCCGCACGGAATCGAGCGGCGATGTGCGCGTTGCGGCTGTCTGGCGCGCGCCGGAAACAGGCAAGCGCCCGCGTGCGATTCGCACCGACGGTCGTGGTCGTAGTGGCTTGCGCGTGCCGCGTCGGCGGTGGTGTCTGCGGGGCACGGGCTTAGTGTCGTCCTCGCCTCAAGGCGTCACCGGCGCGCCGGATTCGCGGCCACACTCTACCGTTGCGGTTCGTGTTGCTCAAGCGTTAGATCCCTTCTCCGACGCCAGCCGCTGAGTATAGCAGCGCGCGCTCCCCTTGACGGGACGGCACACGTCAATGAATACTGTACGTACGGCTGCACCCTTGCGTCTACCCGCGATCGTTCGCGTACAAAAAAGCACCGAGCGGGGCCAGAAGTCACGCCAGAACCGAGGAGGATGGGAACGCCATGATTCTTTCCGATCGAGACATCAAACGCGCGATCGCCGACGGCTCGATCCGGATAGACCCGTTCCCGGATCTCGACGTGGCCCTCGGTTCCTGCTCGATCGATTTCCGGCTGGGCAACACCTTCATGGTCTTCGAGCATTCCAGCTACTCCTACATCGACCCGCGCCGCCCGCAGTCCATCGGCGAAGGCATGCGCACGATCGTGGTGCCCGACGGCGAGCGCTTCATCATGCAGGCCGGCGATTTCGCGCTGGCCTCGACCATCGAGTCGTTCGAGCTCTCGGATGACCTGGTCGCGCGACTGGAGGGACGCTCGTCGATCGCCCGGCTGGGCATCACAGTGCACTCGACTGCGGCCGTCTTCGAGCCCGGCTGGTACGGCACGGCCACGATGGAGCTCTCCAACCTGGGCCGCATGGCGGTCGCGCTTTACCCGGGGATGCGGATCTGCTCCTTCACCTTCGAGCAGCTCTCCTCCCCGGCTGAAGTCCCCTACCGGGCCAAGAAGGACAACAAGTACGCCGGGCAGATCCAGCCGCGCGCCAGCGCCCTGGCCGGCGAGGTCTCCAGCGCCGATCTGACGGAGCGCAATGGTGTCAGCTAAGAACGTCGCGAGGCTGATCCTCGCTACCCAACGCGAACTGCAGCAAATCGACAGCCGCCGGGCGCGCGCGTCACGCGTCCGCCCGCGCCTGACCGTTCCCCGGCGCCGCTGGGACCGCCGCCATATCCCAGCCTGGTCGCCGCGCTCGCAGGCCGAGCGACGTCCGATGCGCGTGATGCGTCACGCGCGCGATCTCTGGTAGGTAGCTGTCGCTCGGTCGCTTCGGCTGGTATCCTCGAACGCAAAGCGTTGACGGAGATGAGTAGTCGCGTCCGCTCGCACCACAGAGAGCCGCCGGTTGCTGCGAGGCGGTGGGCACGGCGCGACGAAGACACTCCTGAGCGCGGGCCTGAACCGGGAAACCGCAAGGGCCCGCCGGCTGGCCACCGTTAGCGGGCCCGAGAGGCCGGCGCGCTCTACCTCAAGCGCGCCGGTGAAGTGTGGTGGCACCACGAGCGCCCCCCTCGTCCACACGGCGAGGGGGCTGTTGCGTTCTTTGAGGAGGTGTCGCTATGCAGATCGCGGAACTTCGCAGCGGTCTAACTCCGCCCCGCATCCCAACTCGCGCCCTGCCGGAGCACGCCGGTGAGACGGTCCGCCTGGCCGGATGGCTGCATCGCTTCCGGCAGCTCGGCAAGATCAGCTTCCTGATCCTGCGTGACCACACCGGCATGGCCCAGGTCGTCCTGACCGAGCCGGAGCAGATCGAGCAAGTCGCCGCGCTCGGCCACGAGTCGGTCGTCGAGGTCGTTGGCAACGCCGTCGCCGTGCCCCAGGCGCCCGGCGGCGTCGAGATCCACGCGCCGGCCATCGAGGTCATCGCGGCTGTCAACGAGCAGCTCCCCTTCGACCTCTACCGGCCGGAGATCGCCGCCCAGCTGCCGACCGTGCTCGACCACGCGGCGGTCGCCAACCGCCATCCTTCGCGCCGGATCTACTTCCAGCTCGCCGCCGCGCTGGTGGCCGGCTTCCGGACGACGCTCGACGAGCTGGGCTTCACCGAGATCTTCTCGCCCAAGCTGGTCGGCTCGGCCACCGAGAGCGGCGCCAACGTCTTCGCGCTCGACTACTTCGAGAGCCGCGCCTATCTCGCCCAGAGTCCGCAATTCTACAAGCAGATGATGGTCGGCGTCTTCGAGCGGGTCTATGAGGTTGGGCCGGTCTTCCGAGCCGAGCCGCACGACACGGCGCGACACCTCAACGAGTACGTCTCGCTCGACGCCGAGATGGGGTTCATCACCGACCAGCGAGATGTCATGCGAGTGCTCAATCAGGTCATCGCCGGGATGGTAGACGCAGCCGCCGCGAAGCTTGAAGCGGCCGGCGCGGGCGACGAGTTTGCGATTCCCGAGGTGCCGGTGGAGATTCCCATCCTGCACTTTGCCGACGCCATGGAGTTGCTCGGCAAAGGCGACAGCGAGGAGCTGGACCTGGCCCCGGCGGACGAGCGCGACCTGTGCGACTGGGCCGAGCGCGAGCACGGCTCGGAGTGGCTCTTCATCGAGGGCTACCCGATGGCCAAGCGCCCGTTCTACACGCACCCGGACCCACAGCGGCCGGAGTATTCGCGCGGCTTCGACCTGCTTTTCCGCGGCCTGGAGCTGGTCACAGGCGGCCAGCGGCGTCACCTCTACCCGGACTACCTGGCGGCGCTGGAGGCCGCCGGGCTGAGCGCTGAGGGAATGGAGGGCTATCTGGAAGCGTTCAAGTACGGGATGCCACCGCACGGCGGATTCGCCATCGGCCTGGAGCGCTTCGTTGCCCGGCTGACCGGCGTCCAAAACGTCCGCGAGGTGACGCTCTTCCCGCGGACGATGACCCGGCTGGTGCCGTAAGCTCACGAGCGGAGCCGCTGGCTGGCCCGGCCGCCCGGTGGCTCCGCAAACGACCGTCTCCGGCAGCGTGAAGGAGGAAGGGCAGGCATGGCGCAGGAGCAGAACGGCACGAACGATCGGCCCCGGCGGGTACTCGTCTCGATGGCGCACCCAGACGACATCGAGTTCGGCTCGGGCGGGACGGTCGCTAAATGGGCCGCCGAGGGCCAGGAGATCTTCTTCCTCCTCGGCACCAGCGGCGACAAGGGCAGCGACGACCCCAACTACTCCAGCGAGAAGCTGATGGAGACGCGCGAGGCCGAGCAGCGCGCCGCCGCCGAAGTCCTTGGCGTCAAGGAGGTCATGTTCCTGCGCTTCAAGGACGCCGAGCTGATGCCTGACCTGGCGCTGCGCCGCGAGATCACCCGCGCCATCCGCCACTTCAAGCCCGACGCCGTCATCTGCCAGGACCCGACCGCGCGCTATTCCGGTGGCTACATCCAGCACCCGGACCACATCGCGATGGGCGAGGCCACCCTGGCCGCGATCTACCCCTCCGCCCGCGACCGGCTGACCTTCCCCGAGCTGCTGGCCGAGGGCTACGAGCCGCACAAGGTCACCGAGGTCTACGTGCGCGGCAGCAACGACCGCGTGAATCACTTCGTCGACATCTCCGGTTACCTGGAGAAGAAGGCGGCCGCGCTGCGCGAGCACAAGAGCCAGCTCGGCGATTGGGACCCGATCGAGCGCGTCAAGCAGTGGGCACGCGACACCGCCGCCCTGGCCCGCCACCTGCGCTACCCCGGCGCCCAGGACATCGAGTACGCCGAGGCTTACCACTACATCGACATGCGCCGGTAGGCCCCCGCCTCAGGTCCACCGTCAGGCGATGCCTCGCGAATCGCATCGCCGAACGGAGGCGTCCAACGTCCCTACAGGGGAACGGATCGCGCTTCCGCTGAGCGCCCAGGCGACCCTACTTGCCGTCGGAGGGCGTCTTCCGGGCGACAACTTCGAGGTGGGGGCGGAGGGCGGTGGGCAGGCGCTCGAGCGGGATGCGAGCCGCCAGCGGGCGCAGGGCCGCCTTCGCCGGAAGCTTGACGAGCTGCGCTTCGGTCAGCCGAGCGGGCCGTAGCAGGCGCATCTCCAGGCCATGCGCCGCCAGCGCCTCGCGCAGTTCGGCGGCAGTGAACATCGAGGGATGCCAGAAATAGCTGTCGTAGAGGCCCCGCGCCCGGTAGAACGCGTCGGCAGCCCGGCGGTTGGGGGTCTTGATGAAGTACAGCCCGCCGGGACGCAGCACCCGGGCCACCTCGGCGATGTGCCGCCGTGCGTCCGGCAGGTGCTCGATGACGTCGCTGCTGATCGCGACGTCGAAGGACTCGTCGCGGAAGGGCAGCGCTTCGCCGTCGGCCAGCACGCGATGGGCCGTGGGCGCCCGGCGGCCGATCTCCTCGATGGCCGTAGTGGTGATGTCGGTGGCCGTGAGGTCTTCGAAGCCTTCGTCTTCCAGCTCGGCCAGCAGGAATCCGCCGCCAGCGCCGATCTCCAGGATCGCGACGTGGCGTGGCAGGCGTTTCAGCTCGCGGAGTAGGGCCTCCGGCCGGTTGTAGACGTCGTAGGTGTTCGAGCGCTCCGGGTAGACCTCGTCCAGTCGCCGGTAGAAGCGCTGGCGGACCTCGAAGGGCACCGGCGCGCCCCGGTAGCGGTCGGCGCACTCCCGGCACAGGAAGGCGCGCCCCTCGAAGTGTCGCTCGCAGAGCAGGCATGTCCTTCTCGTGCGCTCAATCACCACCTAACCCCCCTCTGCCCAGTCGCCAGCCGCCGCGGTAGACCACGAGCGCCGCCCCACCGACTACCGCGACCGCGTAGAAGCCGAGCAATAGCGGATCGCCCACCAGGCCGTCGATGACGTTCTCGATGCCGCCCGCGATGATGTCCCCGGCGTCGGTCCGCTGCTCGAAAATCGTCTGAAAGCCGAGCGCGCGGTCGAGCTCCACCGGTGACGGGGACTCGAAGTCGAGCAACGCTCCTTCCCCGCCGTAGGGCACTGGCCCGGTCGCGTAACCGTACTCCCAGCCGCTCGGGACGTTCCCCGGGCGCAATTCGATTGCCAGTCTATCGCCTGCCGCGGCGTCCGGTATATCCTCGATGACCGCCCAGTCGTCGTCGAAGGTCAGCTCGGCCAGGGGACGCGCCAGCAGCGGCGGGCCGCCGTCGAAGTGGCGCAGCTCGATCGTGGATTCGTCGTCGAAGGTCAAATCGGCAGCCGGGCGGAGCGCAATGCGCAGCTCGACGAGCTTCGAGCCACGCGCGTCGTCCGGCAGGTTCGCGATGCGCTGCTGGAGCGTGGCTGCGTCGGTGGCGGGGTCGTTCTCGACCAGCGCGGTGTAGGCGGGAGCCACAACGAATGTCTGGGCCACGGTCGAGTCGAGCGGCCGCCAGTAGAGCGGATCGTGGTCGTGCGCCAGCGGGGCCTGCATCCCGGCGGTGCGCGTGGTGCAGCCGGTCAAGGCCAGTAGTGTGAGCAGCGCCAGCGGCCCGATCACGCGTCGATTATGCGCCGTCCACACCCGCAAGCTGCCTCCGATCGCTAGTAGAAGAACGGCAGGAACCAGTAGAGAAAGAAAAGGCCGGAGAGCGCGACGGCCGCGAATCCAAGCTGGGCGGCCAACAGGTCCCCGCCGATCCGCCGCAGGCCGGCCGCGGTCAGCGTCACCAGCGCCGGGAAGATCCCGATCAGCATCCTGCCGTGCGGGTGCGCCAGCCCCGAGGCGTTCGCCGCCCAGAGCGCCGCCAGCAGCCCAAGCGCCAGGGCCCCGCTCAGTATCAGCCGCTGCCGTCCCTCGGCCGTCTGCCCCCAGTCATCCCGGCCTGCGAGGAGTCCCATCATCCCGGCGATGACGATGCCGAGGATGACCATGCCCGTGACCCAGCGCAGCCAGCCGCCATCGTAGGCGCCCCAGTAGCTCGACCAGGCGTTGAACCACAGCTCCTCCAGGAAGCTCGGGACTCCCAGTGACTCGAACGGCACCACCATATCGAGGAAGGCGTTCGAGCCATTGAATGTCCCGTAGCGCGCTTGAGTCCAGAGCCCCCAGCCGATGAACGCGACGACGCCCGGCAGCAGCGCGGCGCCGAAGACGACCGGCGTCAACTGTCGGCGGTAGAGCAGCAGTCCCAGGGCCACCACGGTCACCATCAGCAGCACGACGCCGTGTCCCTTGGTCAGCACTGCCGCCGCGCCGAGCAGTCCCAGGAAAAGCGCCTGGTCGATCCGCCGGTCCTCCAGCAGCCGCGAGGCCATCAACGTCCCGGCCGCCAGGAAGAGCCCGGCTAGCAGGTCATTGCTCGCGCGGCCGGCGGCCTCGGCCACCGCTGGAATCGCCACCGCTGTCACGACGATCGCTCCCCACACGGCCGGGTCGGCGTCGGGCAGCCAGTCGCGGGCATAACCCCAGGCCACGCTCGCGAACGCAAACAGCAGTAGCGCCCCGAAGGCGCGCGCCAGGTGCAGCTCCCACCAGGCGTCGTCGCCGGCCAGC
>DATGQR010000305.1:0-5481 GCA_035304105.1 Thermomicrobiales bacterium
GCGGAGCGCGTTGCGGCCGGGGTGACGATCTCCCGGCGCGACGCCCAGCAGGGTGAGCAGCTGTGGAACGCCCTGCTCGACATGCTGGCTGCCGAGGGCGCCGGGACCGACCTCCTCCGTTTGCGCGCCGTCGTCCCGATCGGTCAGCGTGAAGACGGCGCCTTCCTTCTCGGCGCCCCGACGCGCCTCGCCGCCCGCCTTCTCGAAGGCCGCTTCCAGCGCCCGGTCGAGCAGGCCCTTTCCTCGCTGCTCGAAGCCCCGGTCCACATCGCCGTCCTCAACCCCGACCGGTGGGCCATCATCGACTGACGCTCTTCTCACAAACGCTCAGTCCCCCAGAGAAGCCTGTCGCGACTCTCCCGGAAGGCACGCTCGTTCTCCTCTACGCTGCCCGTCCATGCCACGCGCGGCACGCGCCGCCAGCCGATGACCGCGCCGAGTTCCGTGACCTTGTTTGGAATTGGAAACGGACGAATGCCGTAGGGTCGTAGTTCGCCTCCACTCGTCATGCATCAAGCTAAAGGCTCGAAACCAGAAACGCACGCCGATCCCCTGGGTGACGTCCCTACAGGGATCGGCCGCCGCGTCCATTGGGCGATGCTCCATGTCCTTGCCATCGCCGTAGCCTGATGCATGTAGGTGCAGGCGATCTCCACCCCTTCGTGCGGCGGACTGGACGCTCCTATCGCGTTGGTCTCCCCGTATTGCTCCATGCCATTGCGACATTGGGCTCTTCCAAGATGCTGAGCCGTCCAGATAACGCTCTACGGTGCGCGGCGAGCGCCAGGCGTGGATGTGGATGATGCACGTGAGCTATGGCCTGGTCGTTGGGTCCGGGTCGGCTGGAGCGGGCGGAGGGGCGTGCAGGGTGAGGTTGAGGGGCGCGGCTACTCCTCGCCCTCGGCGTCGAGGTCGACGCCGGAGCGGATCGCCAGGAGCACGCCGATCGCCCCCAGCGCCATCAGGCCGCTGACGACGATGAAGGTCAGCCGGATGTTAAATACGGCCGCGATCGCTGCGCCGCCCAGCGGGCCGACGAAGCCACCCATCGCCGTGACCGCCGAGGTGAATCCGAAGATTGCCCCACGCCGGGCCGCGGGCGTCAGGTTGCTGATCACCGCGTTGGCGCTGGGCGTCACGCCGCCGGCCGCGATGCCCACCAGCGCGCTGATGATGATCAACTGCCAGGGCGCCTGGGCGGCCGCCATCGGGAGATAGAGGATCGCGGTCGCCAGGGCCGTCGGGATCAGGATGCGCCGGTGACCGACGCGGTCGGCCATGCGTCCCAGGGTGACTGCCGAGACGGCGCTGGTCAGCCCGGCGATGCCGAGCACGATGCCGGAGAGCGTGGCCGCCGAGCCGTTGCCGGAGAGTTGCTCGACGAACAGCGGCATGATCGGCTGGATCGCGCTGTTGCCGGCGCGCAGGGCGAACATCACCCCCACCATCGCCAGCATCGCCGCGCCGAACAGCAGGCTGCGCGTCGTTGGGCCATTGTCCTCGCCGGGCTTGGCCGGCTCGGGCGGCGTGAAGTCCTCGCGCACCTGCGTCAGCACGATTACCGCGCTGGCAAAGATCAGCAAGCCGGCCACGACGAAGGTCGGGCGGTAGCCGATCAGGTCGGCCAGCACGCCGCCGATCAGCGGCCCGGCCGAGGAGCCGGAGAAGACCGCCGTCTGCATCATGCCTAGCGCGAAGGCGCGGTTCCTGCGAGGCGTCGTGCTGGCGATCAGCGTGGTCGAGGCCCCGACCGTGCCGGTGAAGCCGCCCTCGATGAAGCGCAGCCCGAGCAAGTGCCAGGGGCTCGTAGCCAGGCTCATCAGGCCGACCGTGAACGAGGCCATGAACATCGCCCGCAAGACCATCAGCTTGCGCCCGCGCCGGTCGGCGACGATGCCCCAGATCGGCGCGGAGATCGCCATGACGATCGCCCCGCCAGCGTTGATCACCCCGGCCCAGAGCGCCTGGCTCGAGAAGTCGCTCGCGCCGATATCTTCGAGGAAGAAGGGCAGGAAGGGCGTGCGCATGCTGAAGCCCACGATCGTCATCAGTTGGGCGATCCAGAGGGCGTAGAGATTGCGCCGCCAGTCGATGCGGCTGGGGGGCAGCGCTTCGTCCGAGGCGGCCAACGCTCAGGCCGTCTCCAGGCGCGCCGCGATCGCGCGCATCAATGCGTCCGGCAGGGGTTCGTTATCCGCTAGGGGCGTCGTTTCCGGCTCCCGTAGATTCCAGGGTCAAGACCATCTCACCATCGACCAGTGTAACGCTCGTCACCCGGATATCGGAAGCGTCGAGCGAGCGGGCGATCGCCTCGTTGGCGACCTCTTCCAGATCGCCGACCGGGATGACGTAGCCCAGCGGGCCGTTGATCGATCCGCCTTGCAGCACCGCCCGGCCGCCCTCGACGCCGACCTGGGCGCGGTACGCGCCGGAGAGGCCATAGGCGTCCATATGGACGACGACGCCGTCGCTGTTGATCTCAGCGCGGGCACCATCGAGCGGCCCGAGGTCGCCCTGCTCGGCGATGCGCCGGTTCAGTTCGGCTTCGGAGACCATCACCTCTTGCGGTGCGTTGACCGGCAGCGACATCGAGGCCAACTGGCCGGAGACGAACCGCTCGACGCCCCGGTCGATCTCCGGCTCGACCCGGTTGGCGACTAGCGGCTTGATGACGTTGTCGCTCGCCAGCTGGAAGCCTGCCACCATGATCACGGCCAGCGCGACGACGCCGATCAGCGCGATCAGCAGCGTCATGCCTATCCCGCGCCGGCGGCGTGGCCGGTTGGCCTGTCGCGCCCGCCGCGGGGGCGCCTGGCGGCGCGGCTCGACGGCCGGCAGCCTGGCCGTCGGCTGGTCGTCGTAGTCGGCGCCGTAGGCTTGTGGATTCGTCTCTCGTCGCATGTTGGCGCTGCCTGGTCTCCCGTTCGAGCCGCTCAAAGATCGGAAGGATACATCTACCAAGAATCCGTGAGCACGTGGCCGGTCACGTCCCCACCCGACCAGGCGCGGGGAAGATCGACACGTCCGGTCACTGCCCGGCGGACGTAGACCTGCTCAGAGAACCATAGCCATGTTCACGTTCTGCTCGATGTGAAGGAGCGATGCCCGATGCAGACCGACGCCGCCGTCAGGTCCGACCTCGATACGCTGATTGCGCTGAACCGCGATTACATCAACTCCGTCCAGCACTCGGACGTCCAGCGCTTCGACGAGATCCTCGCACCGGATTTCCTGTGCAGCAACCCGGACGGTACGCTGGTCGACCGGGCCGCCTTCCTGGAGCAGACCGCCCGGCCGGTCACGATCTCGAATCTCCAGGCCGAGGACGTCAACGTGCGCCTGATGGGCGACTTCGCGATCATCCACGCCCGCACCACCTACCTGACCGCCGACGGCACGCCTGCCAGCGGCCGCTACACCGACGTCTGGGCGCGCCGCGACGGCCAGTGGCTGTGCGTCTCGGCGCACGTGACCCGCGGCTAGCGTGTCGGCCGCGGCGCGCGTATCGCTGAACTGCCTGGCTCGCCGCGGCCATCCATCGAATGAATCAGTTCTCGAAGCGCCAGCGCGTCGCGCCATAGGGCTCGGTAGTCCCGACCCCGAAGGCCGTGTGATAGGTGAACCGGTAGAGATCCCAGGGCGGCGGACCGGCGCTCGGGGCACTGAAGGGCGCCGTGAACGCCTCGCCCTCCACCTCTGCCGGCCAGCCGGCGTCGCGGTAGAGGCTCGCCAGCCGCTCCAGCGTCTGCTGGTCGGTCACGCGTTGCGCCTCGCCCTCGAAGACCATATCGACGCCCTCCAGGCTGACGGAGAGCGTGCAGGCCGGGTTCTCGGCCAGGTTGCGCGACTTGCGCGTTCCCGCTCCGCTCGTGAGGTAGAAGTCGCCGTCGTGCCAGAGCGCGCCGACCCGGGCGCTGTGCGGCCGGCCATCCGGCCGGGACGTCCCGAGAAAAGTTATGCCGGCGGTTGACGGGTTCGCCAGCTGGTCGCGCGTCTTGCGCCAGTCCAGCATGGGGCTTCCATAGCGGTCGAGGTTGGTGGTCTCGGTGGGTGCGCGGTCGGCCATCTGCTGGCCTCCTCTTCAGTGTTGAGACACGAGTCATCGTCGCGAAGGTCGCGAGCCACGGAGAAGTGCCGTTACGATTCACCGGCGTTGGCCAGCTCGCGAAGCCGCCTCAGGGTGCGCGGCCTCGCCGTACCGGTATTCCTCGATATCACCGATTAATCGATGTAGCTCGTGTTTGGTGACGCTCCCGGCATCGACGCCTTTCTCGGCTGGTTGCGCTCTCCACGGGCAGTATCATGTGCAGGGGGTAGCTTTCCCGCGGGCCGCTCACTGTGCTAGCGTGACCGGCGGAGAATGCCGTTACGGGCTTGGGGGAATGAAGCGTGCGCTACGGGTTCGTCCTCGACCAACGCAAGTGCATCGGCTGTCATGCCTGCACAACCGCCTGCAAATCGGAGAATGAGGTGCCGGTCGGCGTCTTCCGCACCTGGGTGAAGTACGTCGAGAGCGGTACCTTCCCGAACGTCCGGCGCCACTTCAGCGTGCTGCGCTGCAACCACTGTGAGGACGCCCCCTGCGTCAGCATCTGCCCCACCCAGGCGCTCTACAAGCGCCCGGACGGCATCGTCGACTTCGACAACCGCAAGTGCATCGGCTGCAAGGCGTGCATGCAGGCCTGCCCTTATGACGCTCTCTACATCGACCCAGACAACAACACGGCCGCCAAGTGCAACTACTGCGTCCATCGCATCGAGCAGAATCTCCTGCCCGCCTGCGTCGTCGTCTGCCCGGAGAAGGCGATCATCGCCGGCGACATTGACGACCCGAACAGCGAGATCGCCCGCCTGATTGGCACCGAGCCGGTGACCGTCCGCAAGCCCGAGCAGGGCACCAAGCCGAAGGTCTTCTACCTGGGCGTCGAGGACGCCAACCTGACGCCCGAGACTCAGAGCTGGGGCCGCTCCTATCTCTGGGCCGAGACGCGTGACGCTGGTTATGTCAACGGTGTCGACCACTACAACCCGAACCTGACCGCCGAGCCCTACTCCCCGCCGAACGGGGATGCCGATCTCGCGCCGGCCTGGGCAGCCGACCCGGCGCTGATGAAGCCGGGCGCGCCGCGCGTCGCCTACGACGTCCACCACCCACAGCCCTGGGGCTGGAAGGTCTCGACCTACCTCTGGACCAAGTCGATCGCCGCCGGCTCGCTGGGGCTCGCGGCTGCGCTGCTGCTGTTCGACTGGACGACTGACCGCGACCTACTCGAGATCGCCGCACCGATCCTGGCGCTGCTCTTCATCAGCATCACCGCCGCCCTGCTGATCGCCGACCTCAAGCGCCCGGAGCGCTTCTGGTATCTGCTGGTCAAGCCGAACCGCACCTCCTGGCTGGCGCTGGGCGGCTATGTCCTGGCCGCCTTCGGCGCACTCTCCGGGCTTTGGATGCTGGCCGGCATCGCGGGCGTGGACAGCGAC
>DATGQR010000306.1:0-2606 GCA_035304105.1 Thermomicrobiales bacterium
GATCCACGCATCGTGCCGGGGGCGCGCACGCTCGATGAGCTGTCCTACAGCGAGGCGACCGAGCTGGCCTATTTCGGGGCCAAGGTGATCCATCCGAAGACGATGTATCCGGCTGCCGAGCGGGGAATCCCGATCTGGATCAAGAACTCATTCGCGCCAGAGGCGGCCGGCACGAGGATCGGACCCGTGATCAGCGGCAACGGCTCGGCCAAGGCGATCGCCTCGATCTCGAACCTGGCAGCGGTGACCGTAGAGGGGCGTGGCCAGATCGACGTTTCGCGGGTGACGACGCGGATCTTCTCGGCCGTCGGGCGGACCGGCGCGAACGTCTACATGATCTCCCAGGCATCGTCGCAGCACAGCGTCTCGTTCGTCGTCGGTGCGGCCGACGCCGAGGGCGTCGCCTGCGCTCTGCGCGACGAATTTCACGACGACCTGGACCGGCAGCGGGTACTGTCGGTCCAGGTCGACCCGGAAGTGGCGATCGTGGCGGTCGTCGGCGCGGGTATGCGGGGCACGCCCGGGGTCGCGGGAAAGGTCTTCTCGACGATGGGGGAAGCAGGCATCAACGTCATCGCCATCGCGCAGGGATCGAGTGAGCTGAACATCTCGTTCGTCGTGGAGGAGCGAGATGTATCAGCTGCCGTCCTCGCGCTCCACAGCGTCTTCATCGCGTAGGTTCGGGCGGATGATCGGCGGCACTCGTCGGCCTGTGGCGCGTCCACGCCGGCGCACGTGTTCGGTCAAGCGCGTCAAGCGCGCGTCTGGCTGCCGGCGTCGGCGGCGCGATGTGGACACCGCCTCTTGATCGTCGGCATTCGGCGAGTCATGTTCGCCAGGCTCATCCTGCGCGGTGGATTCGGCTTGCTCTGTGGTTGATGGGACAGCACCGATTTCCTCGGCTTCCGGCAGTGGCGCGGTGCTGCCGGATACGGAGAGCGTCGATGCCTCTTCGCGGTCAGTCCGATCGCCTTCCTCTACCTGCGACTCCCCGTCCTGGACTGGCCGGTCAATGTCGTCGATGGATTCTGCCGTCTCTTGCCAGGTGTGCCCGTCTCGCTCATCGTCGTTGGCGCGGGGCTGAGTTTGCGTGCCAGCGTGCTGGCTGCTTTTCTGTCGCGATTGGCTGTCTGCCTGGTTGAGTAGCGTCGCCGAGAGCGCATTGGCGCCTTGCAACGCGCCACCTGGCTGCTCGATTTCGGCGATGACGGTGACCGGCTCGGATCGCTCAGCGACTTCTCCCTTGGCGTCGGATCGCTCTGGAAGCTTCGCGATCGGGATCGGCGCTTCCTCGAGTTCCTCTGTCCCGTCCGGCGTCTCGACGGCCTCATCGCCAGCTTCCTGAAGGGCTTCCGCCCAGAGCTCGTCGCGCGAGCGCGGTTCCGTCTCTGCGCTGGTTTCTGGCTGTGGCCGAGGCTGTACACTGGGGCGCGCAGAGAAGTCTCGCCGGATGAAAAGTGCCATCCAGATGCCACTGACGATGAGAGCAGTCGGAAGCACGATGAAGATGAGCAGAAAGCCCAGATCGTCGCTCACCATGCCAGTACTCACCTGTTCCGGAGCTGCGGAGCCAGCCTCGTCCGTCTCATCCGATAATGTAACCACAAGCACCTGGGGATGGTTGAGAGAGGTAGCGTGATGGGACGTGGCGTTGAAATGGTGTCCGCCTGGTGGTACGGGCCACGCTGGCGCTGGTGGTCGCTCCTACTGGGGATCCTGCTGATCCCGCTGAGCGCCCTGGCCGCGGCGCTGGTATCTGCGCTGACCGGCGATGACCTGATCCCGCTACTTCTGCTATTCCTGATCATCGAGATTCTGTTCGTCAGCTTGCTGGGATCCGGGTTTCTGCGCTCGCTGACCGACAAGCTGATCCGAGGCGGGCTGGCGCGCGACTCGACCGAATTCGTGGACCGTGTCGAAAATGCCTCCGATCTGGAATCGATGGAGAAGCGCGAGCAGGCGGCGCGCGACGAACTCACCATCCGCGCGGCCTTGATCGTCCTCCCGCTCATCGCCGCGTTCATCTACTTCATGACGCAACTATGAATGGGACCTCCACATGACCGCCGTCCTCGCCATCTCTCTGATCCTGCTGGCCGCGTTGTTGCTCAACTCGCTCGCCGCGGTGGTGATGCGCCGCTTCGGCATCGCGCCCGTCGATGAATCGACGCGCAGCCGAGGCTTCGGCGACGTGATGCAGAAATTCGAAGTTTGGAGCCGCGCCCGCCGCAAGTAGCGACGGGCGCCCGCCGAACCCCACATTGCACCAAACTCACGGACGATTGCCGCCGCGCCAGATGCCGTAGAGCCCGCCGAGGAGCAGCGCGCCCCCCAGCACTCCCATGCCGGCGCGCAGCAACCTGGCGGCCCCGGAACCCTCCTCATGAGCCGTGACCCGACGGCCGGTGAAATCCAGCACGAGCGCTCCTCCGTCGTCATCGGACTCGGGCGGATTGGTGGGCGTCGACGTTGGCTCCGCGGGTGGCGGCGTAGGGCTTGATCCCGGCGTGGCGGGTGCGGGCTCGGTCGCCGTTGCGGTGACCGTTGTGGTGGCTGTCGCCGGCGCGGTCGCCGTCGTGCCGGCTGTCGGCGTGACCGTGGGACTG
>DATGQR010000307.1:0-9432 GCA_035304105.1 Thermomicrobiales bacterium
CAGGCGATCGAACTCTTCGATGCTCTTCTTCTCGCGAGCGAAGGACTGGATGATTCGGATGCCGTTGATCGTCTCGGCCAGGTTGCCGTTGACGATCGAGATGCGCCGCTGAACCTCGCGGTACGTATCGACGGCGTAACGCCGCCAGATGATCATCACGCCGACCATGATCGGCATCACGCCGAAGGCGACGAGCGCCAGCTGCCAGTTGAGGTAGAGCATCAGCACGACGATGCCGACCAGCAGGATCAAGTCGGTCGCCACTCGAATCAGCCCCTCGGTGAAGAGCATGTCGATGACCGACACATCGTTCTGAAGGCGCGACATCACCCGGCCGACGCCGCGCGTGTCGACGTAGCGGATGCCCAGGCGCTGAATATGCCGGAACATCAAGCTGCGGAGGTCGTAGACCAGCCGCTGCCCGATCATCGAGGTGTAGAAGAGCTGGCGATTGTAGGTGATGAGCCGCAGGAAGACGACGACTGCGAAGATGACTCCCAGGAGGTTCAGGGCGTCGAGGCCGGAGCGCCCGAAGATCTGGCGCTGGGTGCTCGGGTCGACGACGTCAATGGCCAGGCCGAAAAGAAACGGCAGGGCCAGGTCGCCCAGAGCCGTGAGCGCCATGAGCGCGATGGTGAGGGCCGTGATGCCGCGATACGGGTTGAGCAGGCGGATGAAGCGGCGCAGGATGCGCGTATCGATCTCGCCATACATTTTCTCGTCGGCATGTGGAGCGTTCTGTGCCATGGCCGGGGCGGGCTAGTCGGCGGCCCGCACAACCTCCTCTTGATCGCGAAGCTGCAGGTCGTAGATGCGCGAGTAGAGGCCGCCAGCGGCCACAAGCTCATCGTGAGTGCCGCGCTCGACGATGCGGCCCTCATCGAGGACCAGGATCTCGTCGGCGTCGCGGAGCGAGACGAGCCGCTGAGCGATCACGAAGGTCGTGCGGTTGCCCATCGCGCCGCGCAACTCCTGCTGGATGGCGTACTCGGTTTCGGTGTCGACGCTCGACGTTGCGTCGTCGAGGATCAGGATGCGTGGGTTGGCGCAGAGCGCGCGTGCGATCGAGACGCGCTGCTTTTGGCCGCCGCTGAGCGACACGCCGCGCTCGCCGACGATAGTGTCGTAGCCGTTGGGCTGCTCGATGATGAAATCGTGGGCGCCGGCGATTCGAGCGGCGCGCTCGATCTCCTCGTCGGTCGCATTCCAGTTGCCGAAGGCGATGTTCTCCTTGATCGTGCGACCGAACAGGAAGACCTCCTGCTGGACGAAGGCGACGATCTTGCGAAGGTCTTCGAGCGCCAGGTCGCGGACATCGACGCCGTCGATCATCACCTTTCCGGACGTGACATCGTAGAAGCGTGGGATCAGCGCAGTCAGCGTCGTCTTGCCGGAACCGGTCGGCCCAAACAGGGCCGTCACCTTACCCGGCTCAGCGCGCAGGTTGATGTCGGAGAGAACCTCGGTCCGGGTTCCTGGATACGTGAACGAGACATTCTCGAACTCCACGATGCCGACGGGATTGGTAAGGCGCACCGGGTTCTCCGGCGAGCGAATGGCAGGGACGGTGTCGATGACTTCGAAGATGCGGTCGCCGGAGGCGATCGCTCGCGCCATCGAGTTGACAATCCAGCCCAGGGTACGCACTGGGTTCGCCAGCATCGCCAGATAGAGATTGAACTGGACCAGCGTGCCGACGGTGATGTCGCCGTCGAGAACGGCCCGGCCACCGTACCAGAGAACGAAGGCGATCGCGACCTCATTCAGGAAGGTCATGATCGGGTAGGAGCGTGACCAGACGCGGATCGCGTCGATCTGGCGGTCATAGAGTGTTTTGAGTGAGCGGTCGAAGCGCTCGATCTCGCGATCCTCCTGGGCGAAGACGCGCACGACGCGCGTTCCGGAGAGGTTCTCCTGGAGGACACTTGACATCTCACCGAATTGCGTCTGGATCGCCAGGAAGCGCGGGCGGATGACGCGCCCGAAGCGATAGGCGGTGAAGATCAGCAGCGGCAGGACGGCGAGGCTGATCGTTGCCAGGCCCGGGTCGGAGCGATAGAGCAGGACGATGATGCTGATCATCATGACTGTGCCATAGACCAGCATGCGCATCGAGAACATCATGAAGCGCCGGATCGAGTTGATGTCCTCGGAGCCGCGCGACATGAGCTGCCCGGTCTGGGCGCGGTCGTAGTAGGCGAAGTTCAGGGTTTGCAGCTTGCGGTAGTACTCGGCGCGCATGTCGGTCGCGACGCGCTCCGACAAGGCCTGGAAGAGGTACGAGCGTATATAGGTAAACAGGCCGGTCGCGATGGCGGCCCCAATGATCGCCACCGAACCCCAGATGACGACGGTGCGATTGTCGCCGCCGATGCCTTCGTCGATGACGTAGCGGATGAGTTGGGGAACGGCGAGCATCGCTCCGAGGCCGATGAAGAGCGACGCGTAGGCGACGACCAGGCTGCCCTTATATTTGCCGAGATATTTGATGATGCGCCAGAGAACGCGCAAGCTCAACCCCCCTTGGAGCGACCGGCCATGACCGCTGAGTATAACAGTACCCATGAGCGGCAATGCGGGCCATGCGAGGAATGTCGTAGTGGTTGGCGCTGCGGGGAGCGTGGTCGCCTGGGCGGACGCGCAATCCGGACAGCGAAGAGACGACCTAGACGTTCAGTCCGTACGAATATGTCTATACCTCGCAAATCGACTTGACGGAACGTACAGTCATGTTTACAATACATCATACGTACAGGGGGGAAGAGGGGGTACGCCGTGCGGAAGGAGCAGGCGTGGAAGCGACAGTGTCGCAATGGCAAAGCACAATTGATGATGCGCTGAGGGTCGTCTATAGCGCCCATCATCGACTTGTTTCGAGTCTTTTTCCCGGTGCGCAGCGCCCATTGAACATCGAGGAACTTCGCCAGGGCAGGCTCGGGAACGACCTCCAGCGCCTGGCGATGCTGGCCAGCGGTGACCTGCGCGAGCCGCGAGAACAGGTAAACGAGCGAATCGACTCGGTGCTCCAGTTACTGTTCTGGGCGCCGATGGCCGACGATTACCAGGTCCCGCGCTCGTTCTGGGAAACTGAGCTGGGCCGCATGATCTCGATGGCAAAATATCGCGCGTACGAACCGTCCGAGCTCGTCTCGATCGGTCAGGCCGCGATGCGCCTCAAGGTCACCCGCCCGACGGTCTACCGCTGGATGGATGAGAAGCACCTCGATTATGTGCGCGACGACATGTCGGGACGCACGTTCGTCGTACTCGAGGACGTCGAACAGTTGATCGACCAGGGCGCCAACTACGACTAAACATCAGCGCCTTCAATAGCAATGATGAAAGGCGGCCACGTGGCCGCCTTTTTCATGCGCGCCGAACGGGCCGGGGACGCACCCGGCTCCCGGTCAGTCCTCTTCAAATATCCCCCACTCGCAGTGCAGCGGGACCGCCCAGCGGTAGGGCCTACCGTCGCGGATGTAGATGCGCGGCACCCTGGCGGCCAGCCGGGTGACTGGCTCATACGTATTGGTGCTGCACAGCCGGCCGACTTCAGCCACCGTCATCGCGCCATCATCGCCGGGGCCGATGATCGTCACGGGATCGCCCTCGCGCGCGTCCTCGGGGACCTTGATGACGGTCTGGTCCATGCAGACCCGGCCGATGATCGGGCAGCGACGCCCCTTATGGCTAAACCAGCCCACGTTCGAGAGGTGGCGCTCGATGCCGTCGGCGTAGCCGATCGGCACCGCCGCCGCCGGCTCCGGCTCCTGCGCGGTATAGGTGCGGTTGTACGACACGCTCTCTCCTGCATCGAGGGTGAAGCGGCGGGTGATGACGCTGCGGACGGTCAGGATCTGGCGGAAGCTGGTCTCGACCGGCACTTCATCAGACGGGTCGAGGCCGTAGCTGAGAATCCCGGCGCGCACCATGGTCGTCGCGGTGAACTGGCCGGTCAGGATTGCGGCGCTGTTCGCCAGGTGGACGTGGCGCGGCTCGATGCCTTCGGACTTCAGCTTCTGGACGGCCGCCTCGAAGCGCTCGATCTGGATCTTGGTTGGGGTTGGATCTTCCTCGTCCGACGATGAAAAGTGGGTGTAGACGCCTTCGAGCTCAACATGCGGGCTGGCGTCGAGGTCACGGGCGAGCTTGAAGGCCAGCTCCGGGAGCGCGCCGTAGCGGTGCAGGCCGGTGTCGATCTTGAGGTGAACGATCGCGCGCCGGCCGGCCTGCCTGGCTGCCTGGATGACGGCATCGGCGCTGTCGCGCGTGGCCACGGTAAGGGCGACGTCACGCTCGATCGCCAAACCGATCTGCGCCATATTCGGTGGGCCGATGACTAGAATCTGGGCAGCGATCCCGCCCCGGCGCAGCTGGATCGCCTCGTCGATGCGGGCGACGCCCAAGTAGACGCAGCCGGCGCGAACGGCTTCCTCGGCACACTCGACGGCGCCGTGCCCGTAGGCGTTAGCCTTGACGACTGCCAGTACCGCGAAGTCCTCGCCGGTCATGGCGGCAACGCGCTGGAGATTCAAACGGTAGGCATCGAGGTCGATAACTGCGTGCGTGCCGGCCGTGATCTCGGCCAGCCGATCGCGATTCTGTGGGGCTCCCGACATTTTATGACAACCGCCTCAACCAACCTGGTGAATCGATCCCCGCGATGACGCCTGCCAGGCGGTCGATCAGGTCACGCGCGATCACCGAGCGCGTGCCAAACTCGCCGGCGGCGTCCCGGCCTGCTAGCGCGCCGATGTAGACGGCGGCGCGGGCCGCGTCGGTGGCCGAGCAGCCTTGCGCCAGCAGGCCGCCGATCATGCCTGAGAGCACGTCGCCGGTACCGGGCGTCGCGAGCTCGGGCATCGCGCGCGGCGCAACGAATAGTTCACCGTCCGGCGTGGCCACACAGGTGAAGCCGCCCTTCAGGACCACTACCTGATCCCATTCGCGGGCCGCCGCCCGGGCGGTCTCCCACGGGTCGCTGCTCACTTCTTCGCGCTCTTTTCCGAGCAAGCGCGCCATCTCGCCGTGGTGGGGAGTAAGGACACATGTCATGTGGCGCAATAGCTCGGGCCAGTTCTCTTGCTCGGAGAGCCAGTTCAGCCCGTCGGCATCGATCACGCAGGGCAGCTCCGCGAAACGCGACTCCTGCGGCTCTTCCTTAGCGGGCAGTCGCCGGGGAATGCCGAATGGCGACGTCGGGTGGTCTTCCTCGGCTTCCGGCTCGCGGTGAGCGAAGAGCGCCTCGAGCAGAGCGGTCGCGACCTCGTCGCGTCCCAGGCCAGGGCCGATGACGAGCGCGCCGTAGCGGCGGCTCTCGTTGATGGCCTCCTGGACGGCCTCCGCCGAGCGGCGACCGTCGCCGTCGGCGGTCGGATGGAAGATGATCTCCGGGACGGAGGACGCGATCGGACCGATGATCGAGCGCGGGACGGCGAGGCCAACGTAGCCCGCGCCCATCCGCAAGGCGGCCTCGCCTGCCAGGCGTGGGGCGCCAAAATAACCCGGCGCCCCGCCGACGACCAGCACGCCGCCGACATCGGCCTTGTGGGCCAGCGATCCACGTCGCGGCAGCGCCTGCCGCGCGACCGCAAGGTCGATCAGGCTGGCGTTGACTTGCTCGTCCGGTTCGTCCGCCGGCAGCCCGATGTCCAGCACGAAGAGATCGCCGAGGTTGTCGACGGCCGGGGGCTTGAGCATGCCGATCTTGGGGTTGGAGATGCACAACGTCAGGTCCGCGCGAACCGACTCCTCAGCTGTCTCGCCCGTCAACGTATTCGTGCCGGTCGGGCAGTCGATGGCGTAAACGGTCGCCCCCGAGTCTCGGGCGGCATTGATCTGGCGCACCGCATCGAGGGCGGCATCGGGTAGATCGGTGCGCCCGGAGTTCCCGAAGATGCCGTCGAGGATGGCGTCAACATCGGAGACGGCCTCGACGACCGACAAGGCCGCGAGTTCCTCTTCGACCGCCGGGAAGTCGGGCATCGCCTCGCGGACGACCAGCATCGCCTGGGCGGCCCAGCCGGCCCGGGCCAACAGCGCCGCGGCGACCAGCGCGTCGACGCCGTTGTTACCCGGCCCGGCAACGGCGAGGACACTGCGCGGCCGCCCGCTCTCCGGGTAGTGGTTGTCCACGAATTCGGCGATCCGGGTCGCGGCGCGCAGGATGAGTTCCTGCTCGCTGACGCCTTGCTGCATGTACTCGTGCTCGATGGCACGCATCCGTTCCGGTGTGAGTATCGCGGTCATGAGAATCCTATGGCCCTGACTTCATGGCGATGACGACTGCTGTCGCCTCGGTGCGCGTGTGGGTGAGCGAGATCGAGAAATGGCGAAACCCGAGCAGTTCTGCCCGGGCTTTCGCGGTGTGATGCAGGACCAGGATGGGCTTGCCACGGCGGTTCGGAAGCGTCTCGATGTCGCGCCAGCGCACGCCGCGGATGCCCGTTCCCAGGGCCTTCATCGTGGCTTCTTTCGCGGCGAACCGGGCCGCCAGCTCGGCTGGGCGGTCCCGGTATCGCTCGCGCTCTCGCTCGGTGTAGATGCGGTTGAGGAAGCGCTCGCCGTGCCGCTCGAGGACGCCGGCGATGCGCTCGATCTCGATGACGTCAACCCCTACTTCAACAGGCCCGGCGGCTTCCGGGTCCCAGAGCGGCTCGTAGGCGTTATCTGCCAACTCCGACATATGTGAAGCCGAGCTCCCTCATCTCCGCAGGCTTGTAGAGGTTCCGTCCGTCCAGCAGGATTGGGTTCCGCATGATCTCAGCGACGCGGCCCATGTTGGCCTGCTTGAACTCGTTCCAGGGAGTGATAACACAAAGTGCATCTGCTCCGTCGGCGGCCTCGTACGGATTGGAGACGATGTCGACGCGCGGCAGCTCACGCTTGGCGCGCTCGCCAGCGGCCGGGTCGTAGGCGCGCACGTTCGCGCCGCGGGCCAGCATCATGCCGATGATGTCGAGCGAGGGAGACTCGCGCATATCGTCGGTGTTCTCCTTGAAGGAGAGGCCCCAAATCGCGATGTCCTTGGCGTGCAGATCACCGGTCTGCTCCTGTAGCCGCTTGACGAGGCGGCGACGCTGGTCGGCGTTGATCTCCATGACTGCGTGTAGCAGCTGCGGGTGGCAGTCGGCCTCGTGCGCCATGTGGGCCAGGGCTTTGACGTCCTTCGGGAAGCACGAGCCGCCATAACCAACGCCGGCTTGCAGGAAGAGCGGTCCGATGCGCGGATCGTAACCCATGCCTTCTGCGACGACGGTGACGTCGGCGCCGACACGCTCGCAGATCTGGGCGATTTCATTAATGAAGGAGATCTTCGTCGCCAGGAAGGAGTTGGAGGCGTACTTGACCATCTCCGCCGAGCGCCGGTCGGTGACGAGCACCGGGGCGTCCAGCGGGGCATATAGCTCCTTGAGCCGGGCCACCGCGTCGGCATCGTTATCCGTGCCGAGGACGATGCGGTCCGGCTTGAAAACGTCGGCGACGGCGTTGCCTTCTCGCAGGAACTCCGGGTTACTGATGACGGAGAACTTGCGCCCATCGGGGATATGCTCGGCGATGATCGAGCTGACGAGATCGCCGGAGCCGATCGGCATCGTGCTCTTGTTGATGACGACGGCGCCGTCGCGCAGGTGTGGCGCAAGCATTTCGGCGGCCGAGCGTACGGCGCGCATGTCGGCCTCGCCGATCGCCGTTGAGGGCGTATCAACACAGATAAAAATGAACTCCGAATTGGGCACGGCTTCCGCGTAATCGGTGGTGAACTTCAAGCGGCCGGACTGTAAGTTGCGTTCGAGGAGTTCCGGGAGCTGCGGTTCGTAAATCGGGCATTGCCCGGCTTTGAGCATCTCAACCTTGGCCGCGTCGATGTCGATGCCGTAGACATCATTGCCGAGATCGGCAAAAGCGACGCCGTACACTAAGCCGACATAGCCGGCGCCGATGATGCTAATTTGAGCCATTCCAGATGGACCCTTCTGCCAGCTTGTGCGCCGCGCACAGCCGCGTCGACGCTACGGTAAAACACTACCTTCCCCGGTCGTCAGCGAAAGGTTCGCTACCTCCGCCAGGTAGCCTGTACCGCTAGCGTACACGACCACCGTACTAAGATTCTTAGGAATTGGTGCTATATTGTGCAGATCAACTATGACCCGTGTCCATTGGGATTTTGTCACCTCCGCAGATAGATCCGCGTTGAGATCTCCGCTGCCACGTTCAAGCATGTAAACGGCGCGCCAGACCCGCTCCTGACCCAGTGTGTCGATGTAGGCGATCTCTATGCCGAAAGGTACGGTCGGCTCCGCGCCAAGCGGCGCGCCCTGATGCTCGATGCGCACGTCGAACGCCAGCGTCAACGACGCCGGCAATCTCAACGTGCGTTCAACCCGCTGGCGGACGCCGGTGCGCGCCCACATCTCGCTATCGGGGCGCGCGATGCGCAGGGCAGCCGGGTAATCGCCTGTATCGGGCTCGACAATTTCGACCCGCCCCGCCAGCTGCGGCGGCTCGCGACCTGATGCTGTGTAGATTGGCTCCCAGCCCAGCATGCCACGCTCGAACGAGCCGTTCTGGATGAGCTGGCCGAGGATCTGGTCGGAATGCTCGGTGGTGCCGTCACGATGCAGAACGAACTGAGCCGGCCCGGTGAGGTGCTGATCGGCGCCGTCGGCGCTCACCTGCAGGTGGCCGTCGAAGACCGCCGCCCGGAACGGGATGTCGGCGATGCTCTCCTCCGCGTGCTGCTCGACCAGAAACGTGCCGACGAGGTCACTGGCGTGGCGGTCGCTCATTGTGACCGTACCGTCGTCGGTTGTGACTTGAAACTCCGCGTAGTCGAAGCCGTACACGGGGGCGAGCGCGCCGTAGACGGTGCCGTGCTCCAGTCTCACAACGATCTGGCGCACGTCGTCACTGAAGCGCGACTCGCGCAGTCGCTCGAAGCGCACGTGGGAGTGCTCGCTCACTTCGAGCGTCGAGCCATCGAAGAAGGTCACCCAGACCACCGTGCCGAGCTCGGTCGAAATCTCGTGGCCTTCGGTTAACTCGACGTCGCCGGTGATGAGCCGCCATTCGGCGTCCGGCGACTCGCGCCAGAGCGCCGCGCTGCCGCTGACCACCGTGACGCGGGCCTCGCGCGGGCGGGTGGCGTGATCGTAGACGTAGACACCGGCGTAGGCTGCAACGCCCAGCAGCGCGATGAGAATGACGGTCGCGACGGCAAGCGTCAACCACGCGCGCCGCTCGATCGCGCGCGGCTCCGCCGGTGCGACGGCCGCGCCTCCGCTCATGCTCCGCCGCTCCGCGCGCGGTAGAGCCGGCGCTGCTGCTCGCGGGTAGCCTCATCGACCGGGAGGTAGCGCTCGAGGAAGGCGCGCTGGGCGTCGTAGAAGCGCCCGGCGTGAATCGCTTCGCGCATTTCCTCCATCTGGCGCA
>DATGQR010000308.1:0-4181 GCA_035304105.1 Thermomicrobiales bacterium
CCAGAAGCGACACCGTCATCGGTGTATCCTCTCCAGCCCCTCGTGGGCTCGGTCTGTTGCCACCTCATCGTGGCTGCGGCCGTCCGCGGCCGCCTGCCCCGGCGACCACCGCCGGGACACCTCGAGAATACGCGCGCGGGGGACGGCGGAAATGTAGCGAAAGGTACAAACGAATCGCGGGGCAGCGGTTTATTCGTTGCGCTCGGCGACGATGCGCAGGCCCTCGAGCGTCAGCATCTGGTCGACGGCGTCGAAGCTGTCCGTCAACGGCGCGAGGATCTGGGCCAGCCCGCCGGTCGCGATCACCTTCGCGTCGTCCAGCTGCGCTCTCATCCGCGCGATCAGCCCCTCGATCATCGCGACGTGGCCCAGCACCAGGCCGGACTGCATCGCGTGGCGCGTATTAGTGCCGATGACCGAGGGCGGCGCGGCCAGCTCGACGTGCGAGAGCTGCGCGGCCCCGCTGACTAGCGCGTTGGCTGTCACCGCCAACCCGGCGGCGATCGACGCGCCACGGAACTCGCCAGCGCCCGACGGCCCCCTGGCGACCGCCGACAGCGTCGTGGCCGTCCCGAAGTTGACGACGATGCAATTGCTCTTGAAGCGGTTGAACCCGGCCACGGCGTTGGCGATCAGGTCGGCGCCGACGACCTCAGGCTGGTCGGTCTTGATCGCCAGCCCGGTGTCCAGGTCGTGGCGCAGGAGCAGCGGCCGGCAACCGGTCTCGCGCTCCAGCATCTCCAGCATTCCGACAGTGAGCTGCGGCACGACGCTGCTGACGATCGCGCGCTCGAATTGCCCGCGCTCGATCCCCGCATCGGCCAGGAACGAGCGCAGCAGCACCGCGTACTCGGCCGGCATCCGCGTCCGCACCGTCTCGATGGGCCAGAAGTGAACCCACTCCCGCCCGTCATACACCCCGAACTTAATGTTCGAATTCCCAATATCGACCGCGAGCAGCATGCCTACCCCTCTGGGGAGTTTGTGGTCCGTAGGTCGTAGGTTGTAGGAGGACCGGCCCGGTGACCCATCTTCCTACAACCTGCAGACTATGGACGACAGACTATCCGCGCCAGGACATGACACCGAGCAGGCGGGCGAGCGTGCGGAGTTCGGCCTGGGCGTCGGCGATCTCGCCCTTGTTGCCGGCGGCGCGGACGATCGCGGTGGCCATGTCTTCGAGGACGGGGATCGCCTCCGGCGTGTTCAGGTCGTCGTCCAGCGCGGCGCGCATGCGCTCAGTGTAGGGTGCCGGGTCGACGTAGGCTTCGCCGCCGGGGTTGGGGACGTGGACGGCTTCCTTGAGCAGGCTGGCCAGCCCCTCATAGCGCGCCGGGCCGCCGTCGATGTATTCCCACGGTGTCCGGTAGTGGTGGCTGTGCAGGTAGAGCCGCAGCGCGTCCGGCGTGTAGAACTGCAGCACGTCGCGGGCCAACACCAGGTTGCCGAGCGACTTGCTCATCTTCTCGCCCTGGTACTCGACCATGCCGATGTGCATCCAGAAGCGAGTGAAGGGCTGCTTGCCGGTGAAATGCTGCGCCTGGGCGATCTCGCACTCATGGTGCGGGTAGATCAGGTCGCTGCCGCCGCCGTGGATGTCGATCGTCTCGCCCAGGTAGCGCATCGACATCGCCGTGCACTCGATGTGCCAGCCCGGCCGGCCGCGGCCCCAGGGGCTCTCCCAGTAGGGCTCGCCCGGCTGCCAGGCCTGCCAGAGGATGAAGTCGAGCGGGTTCTCCTTGCGCGGGTCGTCCGGGTCCGCGCCGCGCTCGCGTGAGAGCGCGATCATCTCCTCGGCCGAGTACTTGCCGAGCACGCCGTAGTCCTCGTCCGCTTCGGTGCGGAAGTAGACGTTTCCATCGACCTCGTAGGCGTACCCGTCGTCGACCAGCTTCTTGGTGATTTCGAGGATCCAGTCGATCTCCTCGCTGGCGCGTGGGAAGACCTGCGGCCAGAGCACGTTGAGCGCCGAGAGATCCTCGACGAAATGGCGCGTGTAGCGGTCGCCCAGGCGGTCCCACTGGTCGCCGACCTCTTTGGACTTGCGCAGGATGTCGTCGTCGATATCGGTGACGTTCTGGACGTACTTGACGCGCCAGCCCAGGTACTGGCAATAGCGGTTGAGCACGTCGAAGGTCAGATAGGTCATACAGTGGCCGATATGGCCGACGTCATAGGGCGTCACACCACAGACATACATCCGCACCGTGCGCCCGTCCGCTGGCTCGAACTCACACTTCTCGGCCCGTAGCGTGTCGTATAGCTTCACTCGCTTCTACCCCGGCCCCTTCTCAATCGCGTGCATCTCTTTACGCGCGGAACGTAGCATACCGCCGCCTGACCCGCGACCCGGCGGCAGGCCGACGCCGCCGTCCCCCGCGACGGCGCGTCATCCCTGCCGATTAGGAACACTTCGCGCCGCGCGCTCATTCCCGCCGCATGTTACCGACCCGTGACCCCAACCGGCAGAAATATGACCCGGATATAGACGCGGCGCGTGGGCCGGCCTGGGAAAATCGTCTAGGATCAGACAGGCCGATCATCAAGCTGGCGATAGGGGAAGCCGTGCCGACAATTCAAACGCCCGAGGAGCGCTTCGGGTTCATTATGGGTGCCGATCGAAAGCTGGTCCGCTGGCCGGATATGCTGGCCTATTTCCAGGATGTCGCCGCCGCCAGCGACCGCATTCTCTACGAGCAGATCGGCGTCGCCACCGATGGCCAGCCCTTCGTGCTTTTGACCATTTCATCGCCGGAGAACCTGGCCCGGCTCGACCGCTACCGGGAGATCCAGCAGCGGCTGGTCGATCCCCGCGGGCTGGACGAGGACGAAGCTCGGGCACTGATCCGCGAGGGCCGCGCGATCGTCCTCGTCACCTGCGCGATCCACGCCACTGAGGTCGGCTCGGTCCAGATGACTCCCGAGTTGGTCTACGAACTGGCTACTCGGGACGACCCGGAAATGCGGCGCATCCTCGATGAGGTCGTCCTGCTGCTGGTGCCCTCGCTGAACCCGGATGGTATGGAACTGGTGGCCGACTGGTACGAGGAGACGCTGGGCACGCCCTACGAGGGCTCGGCGCCGCCGACGCTCTACCACCGTTACACCGGCCACGACAACAACCGCGACTGGTTCATGCTCACCCAGATCGAGAACCGCCTGACGGTCGAGAAGATCCACAACGTCTGGCGGCCGCACATCGTCTTCGACCAGCATCAGATGATGCCGGACGGTCCGCGCTACGTCCTGCCGCCCTTCATCGACCCCTACGACCCGAACATCCACCCGATCCTGCGCCAGGAGGTGGCGCTGATGGGACAGGCGATGGCTGCCGACCTGACCGCGGCCGGCAAGGCCGGGGTGGCGACCAACGTCATATTCGACGCCTTCTCGCCCTCGCGCGCCTACCAGCACTACCACGGCGGCGTGCGCATTCTCTCCGAGGCCGCCAGCGTGCGGATCGCCACGCCGATCGAGCTGAAGGAATCTGACCTCAAGGAGGCGCGCGGCTTCGACCCGCTCCAGTCCACCTGGAACCACCCGGTCGTCTGGCGCGGCGGGACCTGGTCGCTGCGCGATATCGTCGAGTACAACCGCATCGCCACGCTGGCGCTGCTCAACAACGCCGCCGCCTACCGCGAGCGCTGGGTGCGTAACTTCTACCTGGTGGCCCGCGACGCCGTCACGGCGAGCGACCTCTACGGCTTCGTCATCCCGGCCGGGCAGGCGGACGAGGTGACCGTGTGCGAGCTGCTAGAGACGCTGCGGTTGGGCGACGTCGAGATTCATCGCTCGGCGGAGGCGTTCTCCGCGGACGGCGTCGAGTACCCCGCCGGCTCGCACGTCATCCTGCGGGCGCAGCCGTTCGGGTCTTACGCCAAGACGCTGCTCGAGCGCCAGGAGTACCCCAACCTGCGGCTCTATCCCGGCGGGCCGCCCAAGCCGCCCTACGACATCACGGCCCACAGCTTGCCGCTCCAGATGGGTGTCGAGGCGGTCGAGGTCGAGACGCCGTTCGAGGCCGAGCTGCAGCGGGTCGACCACATATGCCAGCCCGAGGGTGGCGTCGATGGCCACGGCGAGCTGTATGTGCTCGACCCGCGGATCAACGCTGGCGCGCTGGCGGTCAACCGCGTCCTGGCGGCCGGCGGCCAGGTGGCGCGCTACACCGGCGTCGCCGA
>DATGQR010000309.1:0-10336 GCA_035304105.1 Thermomicrobiales bacterium
GGCCGGGCTGGACCTGGCGAGCGACCGAACGCGCTAGCCGCGCGAGACGGGGAAGGTTCGGGATGTAACGACTCGCGCCTCGTCAGCATCCAACGAGATGAGGGAAGCGCGTGGGCGCTTCCCATCTGTTTGACCGCCGCACCAATAGCGTGCGTGAAGAAGAGGAGAAGAATGACCATCCAAATGTCGCTGCCGGCCGTCATCGAGCCCTGGGCCGTCGCTGAACTCATGCGCGCGCGGCCGGAGATCCGGCTGATCGACGTGCGCACCCCGGCCGAGTTCGAATCGGTCCACATCCCCGGCAGCTACAACGTGCCGCTGGACACCTTGCCCGAGCACCGCCGGGACATCGGCGCGGCCGTCTCCGGCCCGGCAATCCTTGTCTGCCGGAGCGGATCGCGAGCGCGCCAGGCGGAAACTGTGCTGCGCGAGGCCGGGATGGAGCACCTGCACGTCCTCGCCGGCGGCATCAGCGCATGGGAGGCTGCCGGTCTCGAGGTACATCGGGGCCGCCAGAAGTGGGGGCTGGAGCGCCAGGTGCGCGGCGTGGCCGGCACACTGGTCGTCGCCGGCGCGCTCGGGGGCCTGCTGCTCTGGGCGCCACTCGGCCTGCTGGCCGCCGGCGTCGGGGCCGGGCTGGCGTACTCGGCGCTCACCGATACCTGCGGCATGGCCATCCTGCTCAGCAAGCTGCCCTACAATCGCGACGCCTCCTGCGACATCCGCGAGATCGTCGACCGGCTGCAAACCGGCGATTCGCGCTAGCTGGCCGCCCTGGCAGGCAAGCGAGCCGCCGCCTAACCCAAAACGTATCCCTCGCCTGTACCCACACGGTTGAACGCCGCGGGCAGGCTTCTATACTGGAAATTGACGCACGACAAAAGGAAAGGGATGTCAAGGCGACATGGCTGATGAAAAAGTCAAGCAATTGATCGACGGACTAAATCGTGACCTGGCGGGCGAGCTGGCCGCGGTCATCCAGTACACGGTGTACGCGGCGAGCGCCATGGGCATCGAGCGCCCGGTGCTGGCCGAGTTCTTCCAGAGTGAGATCGAAGACGAGCTCGGTCACGCGCGCTACCTGGCCGACAAGATCACCGCGCTAGGCGGCACGCCCACGACTCAGCCCGACCCGGTCGAGGTGCCGAACACCAACCGGGGGCTCCTCGAAGAGGTGCTGGCCGCCGAGACCCAGGCGATCCAGAACTACACCGAGCGCCTTGACCAGGCTGAGGCGGTCGGCGACCTGGGTTTGAAGGTGCAGCTCGAGGACATGATCAACGACGAGACCATGCACCGCGAAGAGACGATGAAGCTCCTCAAGGGCATGAGCGCCTAGCCATCCTTTTCCGACAGTATTCGACGAGACCGCCCGGGTTGCAGGCGGTCTCGTCTGCGTTAACGGCGAGCGGACGCCATGGAGCGGTTGTGGCGGCGTTGACTTTCGGTGCCGCCGTGCTAGACTTTTACAGAATAAACACAGTGTTCACATAGTATACACCCTGCAGAGGGCGTACACACGCCGGGCAGCACGTGAACGGAGGCGACAAATCACAATCGAAGCTTCGCCCTACCGGATCAAGAGCGCCTACGACGCCCTGCGACTGCTCGAACTCATCGCGACCAGCGAGAGCTGGATGAACGCCAGCGAGATCGCCGCGCTCCTCGGCGAGCACCGCAACCGCGTCTTCCGGCTGCTGCGCACGCTGGAGGAAGCCGGCTACGTGCGCCAGGACCCGATCACGCGGGCCTACCGGCCGACCTTCAAGCTCGTCTCGCTGGGTTACATCGTGTCACGCTCGGGCGGCTTCGAGTCGCTGCTGCTGAAGGCCATGGAGGACCTGCAGAAGCGCTGCGGCGAGACGGTCTACCTGGCAGGCCACGATGGCGACTACGCCGTCTCGCTGATGAGCATCGAGAGCAACCACATGAACCGCATCTCGATGCAGCCGGGTACGCGCTGGTCGCTGGGCTACGGCGCGGCCGGCCAGGCGCTGCTGCTGGCGGCCCCCAACAAAGAAGACTTCCTGGCGCGCCACCCTGAGATCAGGGAGAACTGGGCGCGCGTCGAGGCGCAGTTTCAGCGCGACGGCGTCACCTTCGTGGACGGGCGCTACGACAAGATCAACGACGATGGAATCGTCGCCATCGGGACGCCGCTGGAGTCCCGCACGACCGGCCAGCTCCTGGCGCTCGCCGTGACCTGGCCATTGGCCCGCGACACGACCAACTACGACGAGGTCCGCAGGATGCTGCTGGAAACAGTCGAGGAACTCGGACAGACCTTCAACAACGGCGCCTAGAGCGAAGGGGGAGACGCGAAAACAGCAGGCACGCACGACAGCAAACCAGCCATCAGTGACGACGTGGGCAGGGCTGAGCCCACACGGCGCGCGCGAGCGCTGCCCGTCCAATCGCATCTAACCGCGCGGGCGCGCGGTTCTAGCAAGGAGATCTAGATGCATTCCGGTTTGCAGAAACTCGCCGAAGATTTCAAGAACGGGCGCATCACGCGCCGCGAGCTCACCTGGAGGGCAAGCGGCTTCGTCGGCGGCCTGGCGCTCACCAGCTTCCTGGCCGCCTGCGGGGCGGACGATGAGAATGCGCCGGCCAACACCCCCACCCCGACCACGGCCGACGAAGGCGACGCGGACGAGCCGACCGCCACGTCCGAAACTGGCGCGCAGCCGACCGAAGAGGACGGCAGCGAGCCGGAAGAGCCAGCCGGCGAAGGCAAGCCCGGCGGCACCTTCACCTTCCCGATCATCGCCGATCCGGTCTTCAACCCGCTGCTCTCCTCCGGCGTGCAGTCGGTCATGGTCAACAAAGTGCTCTTCAACGGTCTGGTCAAGCCGGAGCCGGGCACGCTCCAGCCGGTGCCGGACCTGGCCGAGAGCTGGGAGCCGAACGAGGACTTCACCGAGTGGACCTTCCAGCTGCGCCAGGACGTCCAGTGGCACGACGGCGAGCCGTTCACGGCCGACGACGTGGTCTTCACCTATGACCGGCGCATGAACGAGGAAGGCGTCTCGGCAGCCTTCAAGGAACTGACCGCCTGCGAGAAGGTCGATGACTACACCGTGCGCTTCACCCTCTCGGAGCCGCTCGGGCACTTCCCGGTGCTGATGAGCTACAACCAGTTCATCGTGCCCAAGCACATCCTCGAGGGCAAGACGATGGTCGACTACACCGAGTTCTCGATCGAGAACCCGGTCGGCACCGGCCCCTACATGTTCGAGGAGTTCATCGCCGGCAACTACGTCTCGACAGTGAAGAACCCCAACTTCCACCTGGGCGAGCCGCTGATCGACCGCTTCGTCTTCACCGTCCTGCCGGACGTCAACAGCCAGGTCGCCCAGCTACGCACCGGCGAGCTGACCTTCGCCACGATCGAGCCGGTCAACGTCCAGACGCTGGAGGGCGTGCAGGGCCTGGTCATCGACCCGATCGATTACGTCAACCACTACTACATCGCCTTCCAGTGCCCGCGCCCGCCCTTCGACGACGCGCGCGTGCGCCTGGCGCTGGCCCTGGCAATCGACCGCCAGGCAATCGTCGACAGCGTCACGCTCGGCTACGGCACGATCGCAACCAGCACGATCCCCACGGCCCTGGAGTGGGCCTTCAACGACGAGTTGGACCCGATGCCCTACGATCCCGACCGCGCCCTGGAGATCCTGGCCGAGGCCGGCTGGGAGAAGAACAGCAACGGGATTCTGGAAAAGGATGGCGAGCCGCTCGCCTTCACGCTCTCCTGTGACCGCGGCAACCCGGCCCGCGAGCAGACGGTCACGATCGTCCAGCAGATGTTCAACGATCTCGGCTGCGAGGTCGATCTGGAGCTGATGGACTGGGGCTCGTTCTCCCAGCAGCGCTGGCTGGCCGAGGACTACGAGGCCATGCACATGTGGTGGATCACCGCGCCGGACCCCGACCAGCTCGAGTATTACGGCTGCGACGGCGACAACAACCACCCGAACTTCTGCAACGAGGAGATCACCGAGATCCTGACCCAGGCGCGCCAGACGGCCGACATGGAAGAGCGGCGCAAGCTGTACTACCGCTACCAGGAGCTGACGATGGAGGACCCGCCGGTCGCCGTCCTGTACTACCCGAAGGAGATCCGGGTCTACCCGGACAAGCTCAAGGGTGTGCCGAACATCGGCATCCGCGACGCCTTCATCTACTCCTACCAGATGTGGCTCGACGACTAGAGCAAGATGGCCAGCGGGGGCCGGCGACGGCCGGCTCCCAACGGCATAAGGGGGAGCTATGGGCGCTTACATCCTGAGGCGACTGTTCCATTCGGTCATCGTCCTCTTCATCATCTCGATCGTGACGTTCGCCCTGATCAAGGCTGCGCCCGGCGGCCCCGGCCTGCTGATGGACCCTACCCTGACGCCGCAGGACCGCGAGAAGATGGCCGAGGGGCTGGGGCTCAACGACCCGGTGCCGGTGCAGTACATCAAGTGGGTCAGCAACGCCGTCCAGGGTGACTTCGGCCGCTCGATCATGCAGAAGCGGCCGGTGATGGACCTGATCACCGAGCGCATCCCGGCGACGATCGAGCTGGCCGGCGCGGGGCTGGCGCTGGCGGTCGTGACCGGCATCCCGCTGGGGTTGATCGCCGCCCGCAGGGCCAACTCGATCTGGGACAGGCTGATCGTGCTGCTCGGCACGCTGGGCATCGCGATACCGGGCTTCTGGTTCGCGATCCTGCTGATCATTCTCTTCTCGGTCCAGCTCGGATGGCTGCCGTCGGCCGGTAGGATGACGATCGGCGACGGCTCGGCGATCGACCGCATCCAGCACCTGATCTTGCCGACACTGGTAATCGCGCTCTACTCACTCGCCCAGCTCACCTACTTCACGCGCTCCAGCATGCTGGAAGTGCTACGCGCCGACTACATCCGCACGGCGCGCACCAAGGGACTGACCGAGCGGGTGATCCTGGTGCGTCACGCGCTGCGCAACGGGCTCATCCCGGTCGTCACGATGCTGGGGCTGATGATCCCCCGGCTGGTCGGCGGCGCGGTCATCACCGAGACGGTCTTCGGCTGGCCCGGCATGGGCCGGCTGGCGGCCGACGCCGCGTTCCAGCGCGACTACCCGGTGATCATGGGCATCACGATCGTCATCTCGGCGATCGTCATCGTGAGCAACCTGCTCACCGACCTGGCCTACTCGCTGATCGACCCGCGTATCCAGCTCGGACGCTAGAACGGCAGGACTATGGGGATGAACGTCGCCGAATCGCAAGCCGAGGGAACCCGCGCCAATCTGCTGGTCCGCGTGCCGGTCTACCGCTCGCCGCTGGCCGATTTCTGGATGCGCTTCAAGACCAATCGATTCGCGGTCGTCTCGGCGGCCTTTCTGATCTTCATTCATATCGTGTCGCTGCTGGCCCCGTGGATCGCGCCCTATACGCCGGAGCGCATCGACCTCAACAACCCGCTGGTCCGCTTCTCGTCGGACTACATCCTGGGCACCGACGAGAACGGCCGCGACGTCTTCTCGCGCCTGCTCTTCGGCGGGCGCGTGTCGCTGATCGTCGGCCTGGCGGCCGTGGCGATCTCGATCATCGTCGGCACACCGCTGGGGGCCATCGCCGGCTACGCGGCCGGCTGGGCGGACGCCGTGATCATGCGCATCACCGACGCCTTCCTGGCGATCCCGACCTTCTTCCTGCTGCTAACGATCCTGACGCTATTCGGCAATTCGCTGACCAACATCGTCCTGGTGATCGGTCTCACGAGCTGGATGGCGGTGGCGCGCATCGTGCGCGGCGAGGTGCTCAAGACGAAGAACGAGGAGTTCGTCACCGCGGCCAGGGTGATGGGCGCCAGCGCGACGCGCATCGTCGTGCGCCACGTGCTGCCCCAGGCGATCCCGTCAATCATCGTCTCGGCCACGCTGGGCGTCGCCTTCGCGATCCTGACCGAGAGCTCGCTCTCGTTCCTGGGGCTGGGCATCCAGCCGCCGCTGCCGAGCTGGGGCAACATGCTCACCGCCAGCCAGTATTACGTCTGGAGCGCCCCGCGCCTGGCCGTCTACCCGGGCGTGCTGATCGTCTTGACGGTGCTGGCCTACAACACGCTGGGCAATGCCCTGCGCGACGTGCTCGATCCGCGCCTGCGCGGGCGCTAGATCCGGCCGGCTTCGGGCCGCGCCGCTGGGAGGGGATGCACGATGACGTTTGAACGGCCGCAGTGGCCAAACGACGCGCGGTGTGTCGTGACACTGACCTTCGACAACTTCGGCGAGTCGTTCGACCTGCTGCGCTACGGCCACGCTGGCGGCGCGAACGCCGACGGCGTCTACGCCCCGCGCCGGGGCGTCGAGCGCGTGCTGGACCTGCTCGAGCGCCACGACATCAAAGCCACCTTCTTCCTGGAAGGCTGGAACGTCAAGAAGTACGCCGGCCTGGCGCGCGAGATCGTCGACCGCGGGCATGAGATCGCCGGGCATGGCTGGATGCACGAGCAGTGGAACGAGCTCCCCGAGGACGAGGAGCGCGACCTGATCGCCCGCACGACCGAGGCGATCGCCGAAGCCACCGGGACGCCGCCGCGCGGCTGGCGCTCGCCGTCCGGCCTCACGACGACGTCGACGCTGCGCCTCTTGCACGAGGCGGGCTATCTCTACGACAGCTCGATGGGTGACGACGACATCCCCTACCTGATCGGCACCGGGGATGGCGACGCTGAGATTCTCGAACTGCCGTGGTCCTGGCCACTGGACGACGCGGTCTACTTCGCGTTTCCCGGCGCGATCCGCCGCCCGAACGACGTGATCGACTACTGGATCGAGGAGTTCGACGCGGCGCTCGCATTGACCGGCGCGTTCATGCTGGTGTGCCACCCGCGCTACATCGGCAGGCCCTCGCGGATCCTGGCGTTCGAGCGACTGATCGATTACATGAAGAGCCAGCCTGGGACTGTATTCACCCGCTGCGACGCACTGGCGGAATCAATTCAAGGGGCAAGCTGGCTCCCCCGCCACGCCGCGCCGGCGCGCATGGATGGGCGCTGAGGCCGGCACGCGACCCGCAACTAGCCGCGCTCCGGTGTGGCTGCGGCCGTCTGGGACCCGGAGCGCGAGCGCGGATTCGTTGTGCCGGCCGTCAGCGCTCATCCGGCGGCCGGCGTGGAGTGGAATGGAGTGAGGGATATGCGTTTTGGAATAGCTCTACCAACCTATCCGGCGGGCGCAACTGTCGAGGGCGTCGTTCAGGTGGCGCAGGCCGCCGAGCGCCTCGGCTTCAGCTCGGCCTGGACGACCGACCACGTGATCCTGCCGGTGGACCAGGCGGGACCCTACCGCGAGATCTTCGAGCCGCTGATGATGCTGGCCTATCTCGCGGCGCTCACCGAGCAGATCACGCTCGGCATCTCGGTCATCGTGGTACCGCAGCGTAACGGCATCGTGCTGGCCAAGCAGCTAGCGACGCTCGACCACCTGACCAAGGGGCGGCTGATCGCGGGCGTCGGCGCCGGCTGGAACAAGGCCGAGTTCGAGATGCTCGACGCTGGCGACCGCTACCACTACCGCGGCCGGCATCTGGACGAGACGCTGCGTGTCTGGCGGCATCTCTGGACGACGCCGGAGCAGCCCTTCGAGGGGCGCTACTACCAGCTCCCCGAGGTCGCCTTCGGCCCCAAGCCCTTCCAGGAGGGCGGGCCGCCCATCTGGGTCGGCGGGCCGTCGGAGGGCGCGCGCCGGCGGGCCGGACGCTTCGGGGCAGCCTGGCACCCGGTCGGCATCAGCGCCGAGGATCTGGCGGCCAACAGCAAGCTGGTGCTGGAGACGGCCGCGGCGGAGGGCCGCCCGGCGCCGGAGCTGGTCCCGCGGCTGCCGATGGCGCTGGGCAAAGACGCTGGCGGCGGGCAGATGACCGCGAACCCGTCGGCTACGCTGGTCGCCGAGCCTGATGAGATGGTCGAGAAGCTGGCTGCATACCAGGAGGCCGGCGCGTCCGAGATTGTTTGCCTGTTCGGCTCGCCCGAGCCCGGCTTCGTCATCGACCAGATGGAACGCTTCCACGCCGAGGTGATGCCGCACTTCACGTCCTGACGCCGGGCGCGGCATTGATCGCGCCCATACTGGATCGAACCCCGGCCGGGCATTACCGGCCGCTTCAAAGGAGCACGATGTGAGTTCTATCGCGAACGACGTGTCCATCGCCGAGTTACAGCGGCACGTCGAGGCGATCGCCCAGTGGGTGCGGCTCTCCGGCACGCCGGACGAGGCGCGCGCCTTCGACTACATCGAGGAGGTGCTGACCGGCTTCGGCTACGAGGTCCAGCGCCACGAATGCGACGCGCTGATCGGCTACCCGCTCGAAGCGTCGCTGGAGTTGCTCGGCGATGCACCGCGCAGCTTCCGGGCCAACGGCTACTCGTTCACCCCCAGCACGCCCGAGGAGGGACTGACCGGCGAACTGGTCTACGTCGGCCAGGGCCTGCCCGCCGACTACGAGGGAGTCGACGCGCGCGGCAAGATCGTCCTCAGCGAAGGTCTGGCCAACCCGGGCAAGGCGCTGGCCGCCCAGCGGGCCGGCGCGATCGGCCAGATCCACATCAACAAGGAGCGCATCTACGAGATGTGCGTCTCGCCGGTCTGGGGCACGCCCACGCCGGAGACGGCCGACCTGCTGCCGAAGCTGCCGGCCATCGGCATCACCAGAGCGGACGGCGAGACACTCAAGGCGCTGCTCGAGAACGGCCCGGTACAGGTGCGCTTCACCTCGCGCACCCATTTCGACTGGGGCAAGCTCCCGACGCTGACGGCCGACCTGCCGGGCGTCGAAGAGGACCGCTACGTGCTCTTCTCCGGCCACGTCGACTCCTGGCACTACGGCGCGATGGACAACGGCACGGCCAACGCCACCCAGCTCGAAGTCGCCCGGCTGCTGGCCGAGCGCAAGAATGAGCTGCGCCGCGGCGTGCGGCTGGCCTTCTGGTCCGGCCACTCGCACAGCCGCTACGCCGGGTCGGCCTGGTATGCCGACACCTTCTGGCACGACATCCACGAGCGCTGCGTCTGCCACGTCAACGTCGACTCAGTCGGCGGTAAGGGCGCGACCCTGCTCGACATCGCGCCGACGATGGCCTCGACCTACGGCTTCGCTCGCGAGATCATGCGCGAGCAGCTGGGTGTCGACCTGAAATACCAGCGCATGGGCCGCTTCAGCGACCAATCCTTCTGGGGCCACGGCGTGCCGGCGCTCTTCGCCACGTTCTCGGCGCAGCCCGACGACGACACCCTGCCGCCCAACGTGGGTGGCGGCGGGCCGCGCGGCGGCGGGCTCGGCTGGTGGTGGCACACGCCCGAAGACACACTCGACAAGATTGACCCGGAGTTCTTCGAGCGCGACGCGCGCGTCTACGCCGTCACGCTCTGGCGATTGTGCACTGACGAGCGCCTGCCCTTCGACTACGCCGCCGTGGCCGATGATCTGGCCGCGACGCTGGAGCGCTACGAGACCGACTCTGGCGGGGCGCTCGACCTGTGCCAGGCACGCGAACTTGCCGGCCAGCTGGCGAGCGCGCTGCGCGGCGGCGCGCTGGACAAGCTCGACGCCGAGGCGGCCAACCAGCTGGTCCTGGAGCTGGGGCACGTCTTGATCCCGGTCGACTACACCCGCTCCGGGCAGTTCGGCCATGATCTGGCGCTGCCGGCTCCGCCCATCCCAGGGCTGTCGGATGCCCGCAAGCTCAAGGAGATGGACCCGGATTCATCCGACTACCGCTTCCTGCTCACCAGGCTGCTGCGCGAGCGCAACCGGGTCGAGCACGCCCTGCGGGCTGCCCTCAAGCGCGTCAAGCAGGCAGCCGGTAGCTGACCAAACTTGATGCCACCAGCACCCCTTATCTCGAGCGACCCCGCAGCCTCCCCGCTGCGGGGTCGCCTCTTGTGGCCCGCTTTGTGCCGTCACGCCAGTTGCGCGGCGGCTATATTAACGACGTCGGTCCGCGGAAAGGGGTGTATGCCGGGATGCCCGCGCACGATATCCGGGTGGTGACGTTCGATGCCGAGGGCACGATCTGGAGCTTCGAGACGACGGTGCACGAGGCGCTCGCCGCCGCGCTCGAGACGATCCGGGCCCGCTACCCGGACGAGGCGGCCGCGCTCTCGGTCAACGACCTGATCGACCACCGCCGGGAGGCCCAGGAAGCCTTCAAGGGCCAGGCCATCACGATGGAGGGCCTGCGCTTCGCCGGCTTCATGCGCACGCTTGACGCCATCGGCATCCGCGACGAGCAGACCGCCCGCGAGCTGACCGACGCCTATCTCCGGCGCCGCTTCGCCAACACGCGCATCTTCGACGACGCCC
>DATGQR010000310.1:0-16863 GCA_035304105.1 Thermomicrobiales bacterium
ACAGCCCGATGCCCTGGGCGCCGAACTCACGGGCGACCGCGGCATCCTCCGCGGTGTCGGCGTTGGCGCGCACGCCGAGCCGCCGAAACTCGTCGGCCCAGGCCAGGATGCGCGCGACATCGCCGCCGACCTGTGGCTCGACCATCGGCGCTTCGCCCGCGATCACTCGACCAGTGCCGCCGTCGATCGTGATGACGTCCCCGGCATGCAGGACGCGGCCATTCACCGACATCGTGCGCTTCTGGTGGTCGACTTCGAGCTCGCCAGCGCCGGCCACGCAGGGCTTACCCATGCCGCGCGCGACCACGGCGGCGTGCGAGGTCATGCCGCCGCGAGCCGTCAGCACGCCTTTCGCGGCGACCATGCCGTGGAAGTCGTCGGGCGAGGTCTCGCGGCGCACCAGGATCACTGCCTCGCCGGCATCGCCGCGGCGCTTGGCCTCATCGGCGTCGAAGACGATCTTGCCGGACGCCGCGCCGGGGCTGGCCGGCAGGCCGGTCGTCAGCACCTCGGGCTGGAACGCCGGATCGATCATCGGGTGCAGAAGCTGGTCGAGCTGATCGGGGGCGACGCGCAGGACTGCCTCCCACGGCTCGATCAGGCCGGAGTCGACGAGGTCGACCGCGATCTTGACGGCGGCCTGGCCTGTGCGTTTGCCGGTGCGCGTTTGCAGCATGTAGAGCTGACCATGCTGAATGGTGAACTCCAGATCCTGCATGTCGCGGTAGTGCTTCTCCAGGCGCTCCGCCAACTCGTAGAGCTGCCGGCTGGCATCCTCTAGCCCCGGGACCGATGCCATCTGGTCGATTGGCAGCGGTGTGCGCACCCCGGCGACGACATCCTCCCCCTGGGCGTTGGTGAGGAATTCTCCAAACAGACCCGGCTCTCCGGTCGAGGGGTTGCGAGTGAAGGCCACGCCGGTGGCGGAGGTTTCGCCCATGTTGCCGAAGACCATCGTCTGCACGTTGACGGCGGTGCCGAGGTCGTCGGGGATGCGGTGCTGGCGGCGATAGTTGATCGCCCGCCGGGTGTTCCATGACTCGAAGACGGCCGCGACGGACCGCTTGAGCTGAATCAGCGGGTCCTGCGGGAACTCCTCGCCCGTTTCGTCCGCGACGATGCGCTTGTACGTTTCGACCAGCGCGCGCAGCGACTCCGCCGGGATGTCCTGATCGTTAATCACCCCGATGCGTCGCTTCTCGGCATCCAGTGCGTCTTCGAAGAGCTCGGCGTCGACACCGAGGACGACGTCCGAGAACATTTGAATGAGTCGCCGGTAGCAGTCCCAGGCGAAGCGCTCGTCCGCCTGGCTGGCGAGGCCTTGGACGGATCGATCGTTGAGACCGAGGTTTAGGATCGTGTCCATCATTCCCGGCATCGAGATGGCCGCGCCAGATCGCACGCTGACAAGCAACGGGTTCGTGGCACTACCGAACTCACGTCCGGTAGTGCGCTCGAGCTCGCGCACGCGTTCCACCGCTTCATTCCAGATCTCGTCGGTTATTTCGCCGGCTTCGAGATAGGCGCGGGAGGCTTCGGTCGTGATGATGAAGCCAGGCGGGACGGGCATGCCGATGTTGGTCATCTCGGCGAGGTTTGCCCCCTTGCCGCCGAGTAGATCCCGCTGCTCGCCCGAACCCTCAGTGAACGAGTACGTCCATCGTTGAGGCATGCTTCCCTCCCCCAGAAGATCCCTTAAGCTCGTGCTAGTCGACGGTGAGATTCGCGAAGCTGGCAAGCAGCCGCTTCTGGCCGTGGCGGACAAATTGCACGACCACCTCCTGGTCGCCCGGCTTATCCTCCACTGCCTGGATGATCCCATCTCCAAACTTGGTATGGAACACGCGCTGGCCGACTTCGTAGGTCGGCGTCTCCTTCGGCTGGTCCGCGCCGATCGGCTGCAGGCGCCGGCGACTTTGATTCCCGGACGGCTTGCGAAGGGGTGGGTCGGTGATCAGCTCAGGCGGGATGGCCGCCAGGAACTGCGATGGAACCGACATGTCGGCGTAGCCAAAGCGGCTGCGACGGGCGGCGTGGGTGATGTAGAGGTGATCTTCCGCGCGCGTGATGCCGACGTAGAACAAGCGCCGCTCCTCTTCGAGGGCCTCGGGGTTCTCGGTGATCGAGCGCGCGTGAGGGATCAGTCCATCCTCGGCGCCGGTGATAAAGACCACTTTGAACTCGAGGCCCTTGACGGCGTGCAGTGTGATCAGCGTGACCCGGTCGCGGTCGTCGACGATCTGGTCCTGGTCGGAGACGAGCGCGATCTCTTGCAGAAATAGCATCAGGCGGTTCTCGTCCTCGACGAGATCGAACGGCTCCATCGTGGCCCGCAACTGGAGCAGGTTCTCCCAGCGCTCCATCATTTCCGGATCGCCGGACGTGAAGTGCTCCTGATAGCCGGATTCTTCGAGCGCGTGGTCGAAGAAGCGCGTGAGCGGCATCGTCTCGACGTCGATGCGCAACCGGTCGAGCGTTGCCGCGACGTCGGTCAGGAGGTTGACCGCACGCGGGGCGACCTGCGGGCCGCCCGGCTCGCCGAGCATCCCGAGGGCGTCTCCCAGGCCGCGATCGTTGATGCGGCACCACGCCTCCAGGTCCGCCAGCGTCTTTGCTCCGATGCCCTGGCCCAACGGGAACGCGTCGATAACGCGCTCGAACGAGAGCGTGTCGTTCGGGTTGAGAATCAGGCGCAAGAGCGCCATGACGTCCTTGATCTCGCGGCGCTCGTAGAAACGCGTGCCGCCGATGAGCTGGTAGGGAATGCCGGCACGGATGAACGTCTCTTCAATCGTCCGGCTTTGAGCGTTGGTGCGATAGAGGACGGCGATGTCACTTCCATCGTATCCCGCTTCGCGCTGCAGTCGGGCGATTTCCTCGACGATGAAGCGCGCCTCGTAGTACTCGTCAAGGCACTCGCGGACGACGATCTTGGCGCCTTCGGATCGGGAGGTGCGCAGGGCGCGCTCGATGCGCTGGGTATTCTCGCGAATGACCGCGTCGGCCGCCGAGAGGATCTCGGGCGTCGAGCGATAGTTCTCTTCTAGGTGCACCTCCTGCGCCTCCGGGTAGTCGTGCTTGAAATTCAGGATGTTGCGAATGTCGGCGGCGCGCCAGCCGTAGATCGACTGGTCGGGATCGCCGACGACGCACAGGTTGCGGTGCTCCTGGCTGAGCTCCTTCACGAGCAAATACTGCAGGTGGTTGGTGTCCTGGTACTCGTCGACCAGCACGTACTGGTAGCGCTCTTGGAGGCTCCGCCGGGCGTGATCGGACTCGCGCATCAGGCGCAGCGCCTCGGTGAGCAGGTCGTCGAAATCGAGCGCGTTGCGCCGGCGTAGCGTCTCCTGGTAGCGCGGGTAGACGCGGGCGACGATCTCCTCCCAGTAGGAGCCCACCGTGCGGGAGTAGATGTCGGGATCGATATTTCGGCTCTTGGCCGCAGAGATCGCTCCCAGGATCGCGCGCGGGTTGAACTGCCGCGTGCTGATGTCCAGTTCCTCCATGACCGACTTGATGACGCCACCCTGGTCGGCCGTGTCGTAGATCACGAAGTTCGGGTCGATGCCGATCTCGCCGCCGTACTGGCGCAGGATGCGCGCCGAGAACGAGTGGAAGGTGCCCATCATCACCCAGCGGGCGCGTTCGCCCACAAAGCGCTCGATGCGGTCCTTCATTTCGCGGGCGGCCTTGTTTGTGAAGGTAAGCGCCAGGATATTCCAGGGCGCGATGTTGTGCTCCTGGATGAGGTAGGCGATGCGGACGGTGAGTACGCGCGTCTTGCCGCTCCCCGGACCGGCGACGATCAGCAGCGGGCCGTCGACGGTAGTCACGGCCAGGCGCTGTTCCGGGTTGAGTGGCGCGAGGAGATCGACTTGGCTTACCGGGGCATTGGACACAGGCGGCAATCCCTGTTCTAGCAAGGTCGGTGACGCGTGCTTCTCGTTCTCGCCGACACCACATGATTGTACTGGAGCGACTCGGGCTTGGCGGCACACTTGAAGGCCCGACCGCGGAGATGTAACCTTAATGATGCGCCGGGCCGGCGTAGCTCAGAGGTAGAGCAAGGGACTCATAAGCCCTGGGTCGTTGGTTCGAATCCAACCGCCGGCACCCTAGTACATACGCAGGTTGCTGAGAAGGGTGACGGCACCCCTTAGAGCTTTGACAGCCAATTTGACAGCTAATCTGACAGTAGCTCGTCCGTCCACTCCACCGCTGCGCGCTTCGCTTCGTCCATCGCGTGCGTGTAAACCTTGAGCGTCATGTCCACGTCAGTGTGACCCAGCAACTCACGAGCCGTCGACGGGTGCACCCCGTAGTGGGCCAGCATCGACGCTGCCGTGTGCCGGAGCTGGTGCGGAGTGATGTCCGTGATGCCTTGCTTCTTGAGGAACTTTATGAGGTCCCGGCTCGCGTTTCGGTGAAGGAACGGGGTACCGTGTTCCGTCACAAACACGAACCCGCTCTTCGGCTTGCCGTGCCGCTCCCAGTGCGCTTCAAGCCGCTCACGCACCATCTTGTTCATCGGAATTCTCCGCTTCGACCCGTCGGTTTTGAGGCCGACCAAGCGAGCACCCGGACCCCCCAGGACGTGACAGCTGGTACTCGATCGAGATGAGGTTGTCATGCCAATCGACATACTCCCAGCTAAGGCCAAGAGCTTCGCTGATCCGCAGCCCATGCACCAGCATCAGCGTCCAGAGCGCACCGAGCCGGTCGGACTCGGCCGCTTGCAGCACCTTGCGGACCTCGGCCGGTGTCATCGGCCGCTTCTTCGGGGACCGGTACCTTGGCTTCTGAGCGTCCCAGATGGGGTTGTCCGGGACCTCGCGGCCCTGCATCAGCCAGTTGAAGCAGTTCAACAGGGCCTGATAGCACTTGTACTGCTGCCTGATACCGACACCGTCCAGTGCCAGCCTGCCCAGGAAGGTGTCGACCTGTCGCGGGGTGATCTCAATGACCCGGTGCTTACCCAGCCCGGGGATCAGATAGAGCCGGGTGACCTGTTCGTAGCGTTGCCAGGTGCCCTCTGTCAGCTCGTCGCGCAGCACGTCTACCCAGCGTGCTTCCAACCACTTCTCTAACGCGGCTTCCATCCTGTCCGAGTTGGAGGACAGTCCGGTGTCGCGCATCATGATCAGGCCCCTGCGGATCGACTCGGCCTCGACCTCGCTCCTCGCGTACCGGGTGACTCTGCCGGTCGGGAAACTGACCTGAATCATGTACTCCTTGCGATCGGGGACCCACTAGTCGATCCATCCTCCTTCCTGGAGTAGATCCTCTGGCTTCTCCCAGGCATCCTCCTCGCTGTGCGCGTAGCGGCTGCGGAAGCGTCGACGGTCGGTGCGGTGCTTCCGGGTGACCTGTGCTACCCAGTACCCGTCACTCGCTCTCCGGAACACGCTTCCCATGCCTTTTGGTCTTCTTTGGGCTGTCGAGTGGCTCCCACGCTCGGTCAATATCGACGCTGAGCGAGGCAGGCCACGGGAACCACTCCCAGCGGTCGGGATCCGGTTGCTCTGCGATGAAGCTGGCCGCGTCCTGGTAGGTGGAGAAGTAGCGAGCCTGTTCATGCCCCTCCTCCCGACAGATCACCAGATAGCCCATCCGCAACGCGGACATACTTGTACCCTCCTCTCTTGATGAATCGATTGAAGAACTTTCCGAGACTGTTATCAAGCTCTGTGACGAGGTTGAAGTGTAGCCAAACGTTCAGTGGCACATCGAAGTAGCGGTAGACCGGGCCACTGGTGAAGGTGACATCCAGTTCACCGCTTGTGCTGTGGAATCTGGGATCGTCTGCGAGGACATTGTGGAGCTCTCAGCCGAGACAGGCTGGGCAGGTGCCATGATACTATCCCCCTGTCACAAGCAGACGGGAAGTGAATCGGCGACTTCTAACGCTATCGTTCATGTCGTATGACATAACTCTAGAGCAGTTTGCGTGGAAGGGACTCGTAAGCTCTGAGTAGTTGTTTCGAATCCAACCGCCGGGACCTACCCATTCACAATCTCCGAAACTGATTCACCAGCCATGACCGCAGCCTGCGCAAGTCATCTCTCCGATTCCAGCGATTTGCGCCGGGCGTTCGCGGCTGTCCGGCGCACGCCGGCATACCGGGCGGTTGCTAAATCCTGGAGCGAGCCGGTCATTCTGGCGTGCTCCGGCGGCGCGGACTCGATGGGGCTATTGGTGGTTGCGGCGGTCGCGCGCGCTGCCGGGCGGGTCGGTCCCGTCATCGTCGCTAATGTCGACCATCGCACGCGCCCGGAGACGGCCGACGAAGCCCGCCTGGTAGCTGAGCAGGCGCGACGCTTCAGCCTGCCATTCGTTGCAGTGCGCGTAGAGGGCATGGCGGACGAGATGGAGGGCGGCCCGGAGGCAGCGCTCCGCGAGCTGCGCTACGAGCGGCTCGCGCGGTTGTCTCGCTCGCTGGGAATTCATACGGTCGTCACTGCGCACACGCGTGACGATCAGGTCGAGACGGTCCTGCTGCGGCTGCTCACCGGCGCCTCGCCGTTGGGAGCTGCCGGGATGGAGCACGAAAGCACATTCGATACACGACACGGGACCATTCGCCTGCTTCGGCCGCTCCTCGGCGTCGGACGCGCGGATCTTGTGACAGTGCTGGAACTGACCCAGACACCACATGCCGAGGACCCGAGCAATCTCGACCCGCGTTACCGGCGCAACCGTATCCGGCATGAGCTGCTGCCGTTGCTCCGCGATATCGAGCCGGGCGCAGACCAGGCGCTGCTGCGCTCCGTCGATCTGGCGCGCCAGGATGCCGAGATCGTCGAAGCGCTGGCTCAAGAGCGCTATCGAGCGGTTGTGCGGCGCGACGGCGAAGGCGCGTGGGTCGATCGTGGATTCTTGCGCAGCGAGCCCGCCGCCGTCAGCGGACGTGTGCTAAAGATGGTGGCGACCGGATTGATCGGCGGCGACGCGCGCGAGATCACCCACGAACGGATCAGCGCGGTCATCGCGGCGGCTCGGGGGCGAACCGGGGCGGTCATCGAGCTGCCCTACGGGCTGCGGGCGATCATCGAGCGCGACCACGTGCGCATCGAAGACCTTCGCGGAGAAGAGACGGGGGAGCGGGTGGCGACGGATGATCACGAAATTCTGATCGATGCAGAGACGATCCAGCGGCGCGTCTCCGAGCTCGGGGCGGAGATTTCCGAGTTCTACGGGGATGACCCGCCGCTGCTGGTCGGGGTGCTGAATGGCGCCGTCATCTTCATGGCGGATCTGGCGCGAGCGCTGTGCATTCCGGTGACGTTCGAATTCATGGCGGTGTCCAGCTACGGTAGCGGTCGCACCTCGAGCGGCACGGTGCGAATCCTCAAGGACCTCGATTCGGATATCGCTGGCCGGCGAGTGCTGATCGTCGAGGATATCGTCGACTCGGGCACGACGCTGGACTACCTGCGGCGCATCTTCGAGGAGCGCAACCCGCGCGAGGTGCGGGTGGTGACGCTGCTCCGCAAGCCTGGTGCGCTCAAGGCGCAAACGCAGGCAGACTGGGTGGGGTTCGACGTCGACGACGTCTTCATCGTCGGCTACGGGCTTGACTACGCCGGGCGATACCGCAACCTGCCATATATCGCGGCGTTACTGGCAGACTAATCTCCTACCTGCGGCCGCCGGGGACGACGGGCGGCGCTGATATAATCGGCCCACAATGTGCGCCTGTCGAAAGCTCGCACACACGTCGGCCACTCGCGCAGGTAACGTAACGCCAAGCATCCAATAGAAGGACGCCGCATGACTGACAACCGGTGGCTCCGCAACGGCTTTGTCTGGATCATCCTGATCATCGCCGTCATTGCACTCTGGGTCACATTCATCAACCGTGGTGACGACGATCGGCAAGTCGCGATGGACGAGGTCGCCGCTGCGATTAAGCGGGGCCAGGTCGAATACCTCGAGACGACTGAAGGCTCCAACGTCGTAACCGTTCACTTCCTGACCGACGATCAAACGGCCAAGGCTCGCTTCGACGACAACGTCGACATCTACCAGGCGCTGACCTTCTACGGCATCACCTCAGAAGATGTCCGCATCCAGGTCAACGAAGCCAGCTCCTGGGGCAACTGGATTGGCATTTTGACCTTCGTCTTACCAATCTTGTTGATCGTCGGTATCGTCGTGTTCATGATGCGCCAGGCCCAGGGCAACAATAACCAGGCCATCTCCTTCGGCAAGAGCCGGGCGCGCATGTTCACCGGCAACAAGCCCACAGTGACGTTTGGAGATGTCGCCGGGGCGGTTGAAGCCAAAGAGGAGTTGGCCGAGGTCGTTGAGTTCCTGAAGTACCCCGAGAAGTTCGCGGCGCTCGGCGCGCGCATCCCGGGCGGCGTCTTGCTGGTTGGCCCTCCCGGTACCGGGAAGACCCTCCTGGCGCGCGCGGTCGCCGGTGAGGCGGGCGTGCCGTTCTTCAGCATCTCCGGCTCCGAGTTCGTCGAGATGTTCGTCGGCGTCGGCGCATCGCGCGTGCGAGACCTCTTCGATCAGGCCAAGCGCAACGCGCCGTGTATCGTGTTTATCGATGAGATCGACGCTGTGGGCCGCCAGCGCGGCGCCGGGCTGGGCGGCAGCCACGACGAGCGCGAGCAGACCTTGAACCAGATTCTGGTCGAGATGGATGGCTTCGACAGCACCACCAACGTCATCGTGGTGGCCGCGACCAACCGGCCAGACGTGCTCGACCCGGCGCTTCTGCGCCCGGGTCGCTTTGACCGCCAGGTCATTCTCGACCGGCCGGACATCCGTGGGCGCCTGGAAGTGCTCGAAGTCCACACCCGCGGCAAGCCGCTTGAAGAGGACATCAACCTCGAAGCGTTGGCACGCGAGACGCCCGGCTTCTCTGGCGCGGACCTGGAGAACCTGGTCAACGAGGCGGCGATTCTGGCCGCTCGCAAGAACAAGAAGACGATCGGCCGCGACGAACTGAACGAGGCGATCGACCGGGTCATCTCCGGTCCGCAGCGCAAGAGCCGCGTCATCTCTGACCGCGAGCGGTTGATGACGGCCTACCACGAGGCCGGCCACGCGTTGGTTGCCCGCGAGCTGCCGCACGCCGACCCGGTCCACAAGGTCTCGATCATCGCGCGCGGCATGGCCGGCGGGTACACGCGGATCGTGCCCGGCGAGGACCGCGCGTTCTGGACGAAGGCGCAGTTCCTCGACACGTTGGCCTACATGATGGGCGGCCGGGTCGCCGAGGAAATTGTCTTTAACGAGATCAGCACCGGCGCGTCGAACGACATCGAGCGCGCCAGCGATCTCGCGCGCCGCATGGTCACCGAGTACGGCATGAGCGACAAGCTCGGCCCGCTGGCGCTCGGCAAGAAGGATGAGCTTGTTTTCCTCGGGCGAGAGATCAATGATCAGCGCAACTACAGCGATGAGATCGCCTTTGAGATTGACAAGGAGATCCGGCGCCTGATCGACGAGGCGTACGCGCGCGCAACTGAGATTCTCACCAGGCATCAGGATAAGCTCGATCAGATTTCGATGCTCCTGATGGACCGCGAAACGATCACCGGCGAAGAGCTCGAGGAACTATTCGACACGCCGCGCCCGGAGCCGAAGCTCTATGGGCCGGTCTCGTACAAGCGGCCAGACCCGGTTACCCCCGGTGAAGTGAAGCCGGCGTCGCCATCGTCGACCGATGGCCGCGAGCCGCCGTCGCCGCGGGAGCTGCGGCCGTCGCCAGCTACCTGATCAATCGATTGAGTGTGAGAGTGTGAAAGCGGACGGGGATCATTCTCCGTCCGCTTTCACGTTTTCGCCGCCTTAAGTGCAAACGCGGCCAATCGGCCGCGTTCCGGTGGAGACGGGGGGATTCGAACCCCCGACCTCTACAGTGCGATTGTAGCGCTCTCCCAGCTGAGCTACGTCCCCGTCACCCCTCAAGAATACACTTTCCATGCCCATTCTTGCCACGTTTGAGCGGTGCTATCCGCAAGCGCGAATCGGCCATCAGGATCTATCCCTATCAGTAGCCCGCACGTGTGACATGACACCTGTATCGGGGTGATGCCGCCGATAGGATGAGGTGGGAGGATGCCTATTACCCTCCAACGTCTCCAAGCAAGCGTCTCATGAGTATCCACCGAAGAGAGGTTCCACAAATGGAAGATAGAGAGCAGTTCCGACCGGCGACCGACGCCCCGGCGCCCGACGTCGCCGGGCACAGCCACACGCCGGTGGCGCCGGCTGGTGCATACCCCGATGTCGATCAGCATGGCGATGCTGGCACGCGCGAGAAGGTCGCGGACCAGGCCCGCGAAAAGGCCGATCAAGCCCGGGAGATGGCCGACGACCAGCGCGAGCGCGCAGCCCATGGCATGGAGCGCGCGGCAGATACCCTGCGCGAGCGCTCCGAGCAGATCCCCGGCGGGGAGCGCACCACTGAGATGGCGAATCGAGCCGCCGATCGCGTCGAGGGTATGGCGCATTACCTGCAAGACACCGATATGTCGGCGATGATGAACGACGTCGAGCGCGTCGTCCGCGATCACCCGCGTGAAGCGCTGATCGCGGCGGCTGCCGTCGGGTTCTTCGTCGGCCGGGCGATTCGCTCCTAGCGGCGGGCACGCGAAGACCGATTTTTCGAATCGAGAGGACCGTCTGAGAAAGTGGCAGAACACACTGCTGGACAACGTGACCCACGGTCCATTGCCGAGATCACCAACGACCTGCTGAGCAACGCGCAAGAAGTGCTGCGCGACGAGGTGCGGCTCGCCAAAGTCGAGATCACCGACGAGCTGAAGTCCGCCGCCCGAGCGACAGCAATGCTGGCGGCCGGCGTCGTAATGGCGCTGTTCGCATTCGGGATGCTGTTGTTCGCGATCACCTGGGCGCTCGACAGCTGGCTGCCGCAATGGGCTGCGGCGCTAATTGTCGCGGCGGCCGTCGCACTGATAGCGACGGTGCTGATCGTCATTGGCAAGAACCGTGTGAGCGAGATCAACCCGAAACCTGAAGAGACCGTCGAAACTATGAAGGAGAATGTCCAATGGGTGAAACAGCCGACGCAATCAGGCATGACATCGAAGACCGGCGTCAGCAGATGACCGATGACGTCCAGGAGCTCGAGGATCGCGCGCGGTCGTTGATGGATTGGCGCCAGCAGATCCAGGAGCGGCCGATGGTGGCGATGGGCATTGCCGCCGCCGGTGGGCTCCTGCTGGGAATGCTGACCGGCGGGTCGTCGGATGACAAGGACCGGGGCCGGCGCGGTCGCCAGTACTCGCCGTCCTACATGGCTTACCAGCCGCCGAGCTACACGGCGTACGCGTCGCAATATACGGGCGACAACAACGATGCCAACCAGAACCGGCAGTCGTCCTCCGGGATGATGGGCTGGGTCAGCGGCCAACAGGGGCCGACGCAGGCGACTGACGCTGGCAAGCAGCAGGCAGCGTCCAAGGTCGATGAGATTCGTGGCGCGCTCATGGCGCTGGCTGCGACCAAGGCCGAAGAGTTTCTCCGCGAAGCCGTGCCAGGCTTCAGCCAGGAGGCGGACAAGGTGCGGCAGGAATCGGGCTCTGAGCGCGAGCGCACATACGCCGGTGACTCCGCGGACCCCGGCCGTCAGCAAGACCCTGTGATGGCCACGCGGGGTACTATGACCCCGGCCTCCGTAGGAGAGAACACGACCGCCAACGATATCCGACGAGACTTCTAGCGAGTACCTTCGACTTCAACGCCCTTTGCAGTGCGCGGCCGGTTTCCTAGTCCGGCCGCGCATCATGTTGTGTTCAGCCGTATGTTGAAGGTAGCCGTCGCACCATCGATGGGATCGGCGGACGCATGCGTGCTAAGCGCTGGCTGCGGAGCAGCAGAGCAGCTCAGGCCCCTTCGACAGTGCCAGAGACTGCTGAAATTGCCGTGCGGTGCGAAGTCAACATGAACTGAATGCTGCGCTCTGTGGAACGGTCATCGAAGTCGCCGTGCGCACCGTGGTCACCCGGTAGCGGCTCGAACAGATTGTCCTGCCGGTTCGGAGAGCGGGGTTGATCGGTCTGCTGCGACTCGTAGCCGGTGCGCGCCAGGTACCTGTCGATCAAGCCGGGCGCGATGGCGTTGGCGAAGCGCATCACGGCCGTGGGCGCGCCGACGTTCACCTCGCGGCTGCGGTGCGGCTCCGACGCCCAGCAGATGGCCCTGGCCGCTACCTCTGGCTGGTAAATCGGAGGCCAGGGCTGAGGCTCGTTCGGCATACTCGTCCGCACCCAACTGAACTGTGGCGTGCTAAGTGCGGGAAGTTGCACCATCGTCACGCAGACGTTGCTGCCGTCATGGCGGGTAACCAGTGTCTGCGCTCCATGGCGTCGACGCTGCTACCGTACACTGCAAGCCACCAAGACAGCGCTACCGAGTGAGTTGCGTGGCGTCATCGAAAGGGCCGGCAGGCATTGGACTGGATAACATCACCCGAGATCTGGATCGCGCTTCTCACATTGACCGTGCTCGAGGTCGTGCTGGGGATCGACAACATCATTTTCATCTCGATCCTCACCGGCAAGCTCCCCGAGCACCAACAGGAGCGGGGGCGCATCCTCGGACTGAGCGCGGCGATGATCATGCGGATCTTGCTGCTCCTCTCGATCGGCTGGATCATCCAGCTCGAGGATCCACTCTTCGAAATCGTCGACCATGAATTCTCGGGGCGCGACTTGATCCTCTTAGCCGGCGGATTGTTCTTGCTTGGCAAGGCCACCTGGGAGATCCATGAGCGGCTTGAGGGCCATGCGGATGGTCGTCAGGCCGGCGCCGTGGCCTCGTTCGGCGCGGTGATCTTCCAGATCATGTTGCTCGACATCGTCTTTTCGATTGACTCGGTCATCACGGCCGTCGGCATGACCGAGCACATCCCGGTGATGATCGCGGCGGTGATCATCGCGATCCTCGTGATGATGGTGTCGTCTGGGTCGGTTGCGGGCTTCGTGAACCGGCACCCAAGCGTGAAGATGCTAGCGCTGGCATTTCTATTGCTGATCGGGATGACGCTGGTCGCCGAGGGGCTCGGGCAGCACATTCCCAAGGGGTACGTCTACTTCGCGATGGGCTTCTCGGTCTTCGTCGAGTTCCTGAATCTCTCGGTGCGGCGCCCGGCGGCCGAGCCTGTCCGGCTTCACCCCACCTATATCCGCGATCTCGATTCCCCGGACGATGCCAGCCGCGCGGACCTACCGACAGGCAACTAAGCGGCCATTTGGATTCATCCGCGGGCCACATGGAACCGCCGCCCCACGAAGCGGGCGGCGGTTCTGTCCTGACGAGTCTTGTGGACGTCTGTTGCTAGCGGACGACCTCCCCTGGCGCGAACAGGTGGAGGAAGACGTTGAGCGCCGTGAAGGCCCCGTTCGTGCCGGTCTGGAAGGTGGCGCGGCGCGCATCGAGCGCAACGACCGAGCGCTCGCCCAAGACGGTCGCGCTGCCGCCTTCGATCAGGATCGCGGTGTTCTCGCTGATCCCGTAGACGAGCGTTTCCGGATGCTGCTCGGCGATGCCGTAAAGCCGGCCCCAGCGCTGATCCCAGGTCAGCACTGGTTCAATCGCGGCGCCGCGAACAACACCGAGCCCGGGAACGAAATCGGCGTAGTCACTGCGGAACGCGAAGATACCCTCATCCTGGTAGTTGCCATCGGTTGGATCGGGGTTCGCAACGGCCCAGTCGCCCATGAAGGCAGTCATCGCGCGGTCAGTCAACGTGACGGGCGAACGACTGAGTACCTCCAGAACGAGATTGTGCAGTCCTGTGGCAAGATCCTGCGCGATCAGCGCTTGATCGCCGCCGACAAGGATCACTCCCGCGGTGTTCGAGCCCCGCCGATTCGAGGAGCCGAAGATGTCGGCGCTGGTGGTTGTGTCGTCGTAGACGACGACGCTGGTCGAGCGGCCGGCGCCCTGCCAGCCGATCTCGCTCAGCTTGTCCGCATACTCTTGTCCGATGTCCTGGCCCACCGCTGGATCAGTGACTCCGGCCACGACGATCGCGATGTTGGTTCCCTGCTGCCGGTCGGCTCGGGCGATGAACTCCTCGATTACGCCACCGGTCCAGTCGACGCTGAGGTCGCCGCCCAGGATTAAGGTGCCATTGACGGACGTGCGCGGCGCAAGGCTTGTGCTGCCTCGCAGACGCGGCATCTCGACCTGGTTGCCGGCAAGCGTCGGCATGCGCGATTCCACGTCATAGCCAGCGTCGCCCGGGGCGATGACGTGCGTCAGGATATTGCCGGCTGAGAGTGTCTGCTGCGGGCCGACCCATTCGAAGTTCGTGCCCTGTGATTCGGCATCGATGACGAAGATAGAAGATTCGCCAAAGACGCCAGAGATCCGGGATTCCCGGGCGATCTCCACGCCAGTGCCCCAATCGACGCCGACGCCCAGTAGGCTGTCACCGCCGAAGCGCTCATCGGACTGAGCGACAGCGTTGAGCAGGCGCGTCAGGCGCCCGCGCTCATAGAAGTGTTGATCGGTGAGGATGCCTTCCAGTCCAAAGCTCAACCCGCGCTCGTGCCCGGCATTATCGGCCCACCAGATGATGATTTGGTCGCGTTCAAGCGCATTGTAGGGCCAGCCAGAATCGGTGTAGCCTGCCAGCATCGTCTGGGACTGCATCGCCGCGCCGGCGCTGGTCCCACCGAAGGTCACGCCGCGGTTGAAGGCTTCGGCCATGCGTTCCTCGGCGATCGTATTCGCCAGCACGTCCATCGCGATGGTTTGGTCGCCGCCGAGGATGAATACGCCGTCGAGCGACGAGTTCAGCAACGGCTCACTATTTATTGGGTCTTCCGCCTGATCGCGGTCGAAGAGCATCAACAACTCCGCTTCGCAGGACTCGAAGCGAGAGCCAGCCAGGACGGACTCGCAGGCGTCCTCGATTTGTTGGGCTCGCTCGCCCGCGAGCTCGATGTTCTCTTCGCGATCTTCGAGGCTCGTTCCGTATGTTGAGGGCACGACGGCAATGTCGATGACGGGGTTGCGCCGGCTGGGAGCATTGTCGATGACGATCTCGGCAAAACCCTGCAGTGAGGCGGTCGTGTAGCCCCCGCCGATCGGCACGAAGCTGGATCGAGATTGAGCGGAGCTTGCGAGCGGGGCGATCGCGGCTGTCAGCAGCATCAGGACTGCTATCAGCACGAGTGGCAGACGCCTGCCCGTAGTGGTAAGTCGCATCGTCTAAACCTTCCCTTACCCTGGCCGGTTGGCCATTCCGTACCGAGGTGCGGGCAGCGTAGGCGAGATGTGCGACTAACGTCAATGATGACTTGCCTTGTTCGCGGCGTCACAGACATGCGCTGCTCGCCGCTGGGGCGATCCGTTGTCGGGAGGATAGATTGGAGTTAGGGGAGCGGGTGATGGGACTCGAACCCACGACATTCTGCTTGGGAAGCAGACACTCTACCAACTGAGTTACACCCGCAAGTGCATGTTGAATTATAGTGCCCGTCTGGGGGATCTGTCCACTGACGATGCCCCGCAACACGGTGCGATGATTGGGAAGCCGCCGGGGAGCACTCACCGGACATGACCCCGGCCAGGAGAGGAATGCTCGTGTTCGAGAGCGCGATGACGTCGATCGTTGGGTCGGAATCGGGTAAGCGCTACGATCCAGACCAACTGCTGACTGTTGATCCGGAAGACGGCAAGGTGCTATTGGTCGAGTACGACCTGGAGCGCGCCGCCCGGACGCTGACCAAAGAATCGCTACTGACACGGCCCTGGGATCTCTGGCGCTATGCCGAGGTCATGCCGGTGCGCGCGGACGAGCACCGCTTGCGACTGGGCGAAGGTGGGACGCCGCTCCTGGCCGCGCCGCGCCTGGGGGCGAGCATCGGGCTGCCGAACCTGCTGGTCAAGGACGAGGGACGAAACCCCACGGGGTCGTTCAAGGCCCGGGGATTGGGGGCGGCTGTGTCGCGCGCCCGCGAGCTGGGCGTGAAGGCGATCGCCCTTCCGTCAGCCGGCAACGCGGCGGCCGCGGCAAGCGCCTATCTGGCGCGCGGCGGCATGGAAGCAGTCGTGTTCATGCCGAAGGATGCGCCTCCGACCTTCATGCGCGAGTGCCGCGCGCTCGGCGCGAAAGTATTCCTGGTCGACGGGCTGATCAATGATGCCGGCGCGATCGTCAAGGCCCACGCCGAGGAGCGCGGTTGGTTCGATGTTTCTACGCTGAAGGAGCCATACCGGGCCGAGGGCAAGAAGACGATGGGCTACGAGCTGGTCGAGCAGCTGGGCTGGCAGGTTCCTGATGCGATCATCTACCCCACCGGCGGGGGCACCGGTATCGTCGGCATGTGGAAAGCGTTCGATGAGCTGGAGCAAATGGGCTTCATCGGCTCACAGCGGCCGAAGATGGTCGTCGTTCAGGCAACCGGATGCGCGCCAATCGTGCGGGCCTTCGAGAGCGGCGAGCGCCACGCGCCGCTCTGGGAGAACGCCTCGACCATCGCGCCTGGTGTGCGCGTGCCGGTGGCGATCGGCGACTACTTGATCCTCGACGCCGTCCGCGCCAGCAACGGCACCGCAATCGCGGTGACGGACGAGCGGTTGCTAGAAGGCACGCACGCGATCTCGTCGCTAGAAGGCATGCACATGTCGCCGGAGGTTGGCGCCTGTGTCGCCGCGGCCGAGGAACTGCGGGCGTCCAACTTCCTGAGCGAGAGCGACCGGGTGGTGATCTTCGGAACCGGCAGTGGGTTGATGCACGTCGATCTGGTTGAAGGTGAGTACCCGGTACTCGACCCGGCCGCGTCGAACCTGGCCGAGACGATCGACACCTGGTACGAAGCCTAGCGCATAGGTTGGCAGCGCGGGCAGAACGTCGTCCCGCGCTGCCC
>DATGQR010000311.1:0-3010 GCA_035304105.1 Thermomicrobiales bacterium
CTCCTTGCCCGACATGGGGGGTGAAGAGCTGGGGCGACGGATCAAGGCGGACCCGGAACTGCGCGACGCGCAGCTGGTCATGATCGCGTCGTCCGGATTTCGCGGCGATGCCGCGCGCGTGAGCCAGATCGGATTCGCCGCCTACCTGCCCAAGCCGGTCACCGCCGCGACCTTGCTCGAGTGCCTGCAACAGCTGCGGTCGCAGGACGGCGCGCCGGGGTCGTCGTCGGGGACTGGCGGGCTGATCACGGTGCACAGCATCTCCGAGCGCAAGTCCGCGCCGCTGCGCATCCTGGTCGCCGACGACAATCCGGTGAACTGTCGCATCGCCGTGCTGATGCTGGAGAAGGCCGGACATCGGGTCGACGTGGTCAACGGCGGCGCCGAAGCGATCGAGGCGGTGCGCGGCAAAGCCTACGACGTGGTGCTCATGGACGTGCAGATGCCGGGCATCGACGGTCTGGAGGCGACGCGCCGGATTCGCGCCCTGCCGGTCGCCCATGCCGGGGTACCCGTGATCGCGATCACGGCGAACGCCCTGCAGGGCGACGACCAGCGCTGCTTCGAGGCGGGGATGGACGACTACATCACCAAGCCGATCGACCGGGCGCGCCTCCTGGGCAAGGTCAGCGAGTGGGGCCACCGGGCGGCATGAATGCGCCCTTGGCCTGGCGAATCCCACTTGTTCCGGCACGAATGGCTGGATTATGCTACCCATGGTTGGTCCGCTCGAACACGATGGGAGCCGAACCATCTCTACGCGTCTCGTGAGATTGGAGCGCCTCGGACGCGTCGTTCTCCTGGCTCTTGTGCTGCTCGCGGTCGACCGGCCGGCGTGGGCGCAGGACGGGTCGTTCGAGACATGGCTGGCTGAATTCCGGGACGAAGCGGCCGCCCAGGGCGTCAGCGCGACCACGCTGGACCAGGCGCTGGCGGGGCTCGCACCGATCCCCGAGGTGATCGAGCGCGACCGCCGGCAGCCCGAGGGCCAGCTGACCTTCCGCGACTACAACCGCCGCGTGCTGTCGGCGAAGCGGATCGAGCGCGGGCGCGAGCTGCTGCGCGAGCATCGCGACCTGTTGCAGCGGGTCGCGGCCGAATACGGCGTGCAGCCGCGCTTCATCGTGGCACTCTGGGGCATCGAAAGCAGTTACGGCAGCTTCAGCGGCGAGTTCCCCGTGCTCGCTGCTCTCGCGACCCTGGCGTTCGACGGCCGGCGCGCCGCCTTCTTCCGCAAGGAGCTGCTGCAGGCCCTGCGCATCGTCGATCAGGGCGACGTCGCGCCCGAGCAGATGATGGGCTCGTGGGCCGGCGCGATGGGGCAGAGCCAGTTCATGCCGTCCAGCTATCTCGCCCATGCGGTCGACTACGACGGCGACGGGCGGCGCGACATCTGGAGCACCCACGCCGACGTCTTCGCCTCGATCGCCAACTACCTGGCCAAGGCCGGCTGGAACAGCCGCTACACCTGGGGGCGCCAGGTGCAGCTGCCCGAAAAGCTCGATGCGGTCGCGCCCGGGCTGGACGTGGTGCGGCCGCTGCCGGAATGGCATGCGCTCGGCGTCAGGCGCGCCAACGGGCACGACCTGCCCATGGTGCAGCTGAACGCGTCCTTGCTGCAGATGGACGACGGCGAAGGTCCGGCGTATCTGGTGTACAACAACTTTCGCGTCCTGATGGCTTGGAACCGGTCGACCTATTTCGCGCTGACCGTCGGCGAGCTGGCTGACCTGATCGAGCACGGCTGAAGCGGCAGGGTCGGCCTCAGCCATGGGTCTCGGCGCAATCGACGGATCGTCCTGGGTACGCGTGGCGCTCGGGGCGTGCCTGATTGCGCTCGCCGCCTGCAGCTCCTCGCCGCCCCCGCCAGGCCCGACCGGCATCTATAAGCTCGGCGAGCCCTATCAGATCCAGGGCCGCTGGTACTATCCCGAGTTCGACCCGAGCTACGATCGCGTCGGCGTCGCGTCGTGGTACGGCGAGCCGTTTCATGGCCGGCGCACCGCGAACGGCGAAATTTTCGACCGGGACCTGGTCACGGCCGCGCACCCGACCTTGCCGCTGCCCAGCCTGGTGCGCGTGGTCAACCTGCAGAACGGCCGGGAGCTGATGGTCCGGGTCAACGATCGCGGGCCGTTCGTCGGCGACCGGATCATCGATTTGTCGCAGGAAGCGGCCCGGCAGCTCGGCTTCGAAGGGCAGGGGCTCGCGCCGGTGCGCGTCCAGTTCGTCGGCCTGGCCGATGCCCGGGGCGAGCCGCCGCGTCCGACCGTGCGCCACGCCCGCGCGCCGACGCCCGAGCCGCCGGCAGAGGCGGCGCCGGCGGTGGTCACGACCGCCGCTGCCCAGTGCGAGGGGTCCTTCATCCAGGTTGGGGCCTTCGCCGAGCCGGCGCGGGCGCAGCGCATAGCGGCCGAGCTTAACGCCCTGCAGCCCCTGCCGGTCAGCCTGGCGACGCACCCGGCCGATCAACTGGCCCGGGTTCGCCTCGGCCCCATGCCCGATCGCTCGACCGCCCACGCCGCGCTCGACCGCCTCAGGCGCTCGGGCTTTTCCGGAGCGTTCATCGTGGTCCCCGAGCCGACCTCCAGCTGCTGACGTGGAGGAAACCGCCAACCTGGTTGGCCAGAGCGCCAGAGAGAACAGGAGAGACGATGAGCCACAAGCAACCGCATCTGCGTCTGGTCGTATTCGGCCTCTTGGGTGCGCTGCTCACTTGCGGTCTCGCACCCCGTGCTTGGGCGTTCGAGACCCCGGCCAGGGCGGCGATTCTGATCGACCTGCAGTCCGGCCAGGAGCTGTACGCCAAGAACCCGGACGTACCGCTGCCGCCGGCCTCGATGAGCAAGCTGATGACCGTGCTCATGGTCTTCGAGCGGCTCGAGGAAGGCAGTCTCAGCCTGGACGACACCTTCCCCGTGAGCGAGAAGGCCTGGCGCAAGGGCGGCTCGAAGATGTTCGTCGAGGTCGGCTCGCGGGTGCGCGTCGAGGACCTGCTGCACGGCATCAT
>DATGQR010000312.1:0-2735 GCA_035304105.1 Thermomicrobiales bacterium
GGTTTCCGGGGCGGGCTCGGGGCGCAGCTCCAGGGCGAGCACCTCGATGCCGTTGGGCCGGAACCGCACCTCGATGTCGTCCGGCGAGACGATCACCTTGTCGATGAGGAGCCGCACGATGCGCTGCTGCTCGACCGGGAAGAGCTGATCCCAAATCGCATCCAGCCGGGTCATGGCCACCGTGACCTGGGCCTCGTCCAGGGAGGGGTCGAGCCGGGCGGCGCGCTCGGCCACCCCGGCGGCCATGGCCGGGGCGCGCAGCACCCGGCGCATCTGCTCCAGCACGGCGGCCTCCAGTTCACCGGCCGGCAGGCGCGGCAGCCCGGAGGCACCGGCGTGCTCCTTGTTCTCCCGCGTCGGCAGGTAGTAGCGGTAGATACGTCCGTTCTTCTTGCGCGTGGACCAGGGCGTGAGCGCCCGGCCATCGATCCCCACGACGATCCCCTTGAGCAGGAACGGCACCCGGGCGCGGGTGTTGTTGCCTCGCACACGCGAGTTCTGCGCGAGGATCGCCTGGGCGGCATCCCACAGCCTGCGCTCGACGACGGGCGGGTGTTCGCCCGGATACCACTGATCGCGATGGCGGATCTCGCCCAGGTAGACGCGGTTGTTGAGGATCTTGTAGACGAGGCTCTTGTCGATGGGCTTGCCATCGCGCACCCGCCCGTCTTGGGTAGTCCAGGCCTTGGAGGTCACGCCGTCGAGGCGCAGCTCCTTCACGAGCAGGGTCGAGGACCCGAGCTCGACGAAGCGCTGGAAGATGTGGCGGACGATCTTGGCCTCGCGCTCGTTGGGCACCAACCGCCGGTTCTCGACGTCGTAGCCGAGCGGCGGCACGCCACCCATCCACATGCCCTTGCGCTTGCTGGCGGCGATCTTGTCGCGGATGCGCTCGCCGGTAACCTCGCGCTCGAACTGGGCGAAGGAGAGCAGGATGTTGAGCATCAACCGCCCCATCGAGGTGGTGGTGTTGAACTGCTGGGTGACCGAGACGAAGGAGACCCCGTGGCGCTCGAAGACGTCGATCATTCGCGAGAAGTCAGTCAGCGATCGCGTCAGGCGATCGATCTTGTAGACCACCACGATGTCGATCCTGCCGGCCTCGATGTCGGCCAGCAGCCGCTTGAGCGCCGGCCGGTCCATGTTGCCACCGGAGAAGGCGGGATCGTCGTAGTCGTCGGCCACCGGAATCCAGCCCTCCGCGCGCTGGCTGGCGATGTAGGCGTGGCCGGCGTCACGCTGGGCGTCGATGGAGTTGTACTCCTGGTCGAGCCCCTCGTCGGTGGACTTCCGAGTGTAGACGGCGCAGCGCAGGCGGCGCTTCAGGGCTTCGTTCATCGCCGACCTCCCTGCTTCTTCGGATTCTTCGCCTTGGCCGGTGCCTTCACGCCGAAGAAGAGCGGCCCGGACCAGCGGGTGCCGGTGATCTCGCGGGCGATCATGGACAGGCTCGGGTAGCGCCTGCCCTCGAACTCATACTGCCCGTCCTGGGCGACCGCTACCCGGTGTTCGATCCCCTGGTACTCGCGGGTGAGCACGGTGCCGGGCATCAGGCGGATGTCGCGGTCGAGTTTGCGCACCTTGCCGGTCTCCATCAGAGCCTTTATGCGCCGCTTGTTGCGCTCCAGCAGGTTGGGATCGACCTTGCGGAACTCGATCTCCTGCAGCTTGTAGGCGATCCGCCGCTCCATGAACTGGCGATTGGGCGTCGGGTTGTCGCTGCCGAAGAGTTCTCGCCAAAGCGCCCTCATTTCCTCTATCGAGAGATCCGGGAGCCCGGCGATCCGGGCGACGACGCTCGGCGGGGTGGGTGGGACGGTGCTTGCCTTCATGGAGCCTCCTCCAAAGTGTTGTTGACGGGGTGGCTATGAGGCTGCTTCCGGCCGGAGAAGCCAAGCTCAAACTCGCTCTCCGCGGGGCCGCCTGCGGACTGGGCGACCGCGGCGTCGCGCAGTCGGACGAGGCCGTGGGCCAGCAAGGATGCGGCTTCGCGCCGGCGCTGCTCCGGCGTCATCCGTTCGGGTGGTAGGTGGTTGATCGTGCACATCGGTATCGGTCCTGAACGTCCAACTCGCTTGATGACGAGATTGTCCGGTCAGGCCTCTACCGAGGCCATCAGGGAGTTTCGGGCCGGTGCGGACCGATGGGGGCTGGTGCGAAGGAGTTCGCGGGATCGGGTTGCGCCAAGCGAACAGAATTGGCGATGTTTACGAAACAAAGCTTCATACGTAAACTGTAAACAAAAGAGGACGCTCCCCAATGTTTGGCGAAAGACTGAAACTGGCCCGCAAGCGCTCCGGCCTGTCCCTTCGGGGACTGGCCGATGCCATCGACCATGCGGTCAGCGCCCAGGCGATCGGCCGCTATGAGCGCGATGAGATGCTGCCGGGGTCGGCGACCGCCCTGAAACTCGCCAAGGCGCTCGGCGTCCCGCTGAGCTACCTGTTCAGCCCCTCGGAGATCCGCCTCGAGGGGGTTGAGTTTCGCAAGACCGCTGCGACCCGGGCCCAGGAGCGCGCCATGGTGGAAGCCGCCGTCCTGGACAGCCTCGACCGCTACCTGCTCGTCGAGGACTTGCTGGAGATCGGCAGCCACGTGTGGGACAAGCCCGAAGGGGCTCCCTTCAAGGTCTCCGACCTCGATGATGCGGAGACCGCCGCCGAGAGCGTCCGCAAGGCCTGGAACCTGGGTGGCGACGCGATCCCCAACGTTACCGAGCTGCTCGAAGAGCACGG
>DATGQR010000313.1:0-4218 GCA_035304105.1 Thermomicrobiales bacterium
CACGTCCGGCTCCAGGAGCCGGATGCGCTCCAGTGGTGTCATGATGTCGACGACGCGGTAACGGCGCCACTCGTGGCGTGGCACCTTGCGCAGGTCGCTGACGGTGACGATGCCGAGCAGGCGGCCGTCCTCTACGACCGGCAGGCCGCGGGCGTTGCGGCGCAACACATAGTCCTCGACCATTGTCTCCAGATCGACCCAGCGCTCGATCGTGACCGAGTGGGGATTCATCAGGTCGCGGGCGACGACATCCTTGAGGATGTGCTGTTGCTCCACCACGGCGCGGCTCTGGTTGGCGGCGTTCTGGAGGAACCAGCCGATGACGATGCCCCAGATGCCGTTGACCAGGTAGCCGGTCGCCACCATTATCAGGCCGAAGACCACGAAGAAGGTGCCGATCGCCACGCCGATGCCCGAGACGATGCGGGTCGCGCGACGCATGTCGTTGGTCACGCGCCAGATGATGGCGCGCAGGACGCGGCCGCCATCCAGGGGAAAGCCGGGGATCATGTTGAAGACGGCGAGCGTGATGTTGACGAACGACAGGTAACCGAGCAGTGCCGCCAATTGCTCGCTGGTATCCCCCAGCAGCAACCAGAGCCCGCCGAAGATGCCGGACAGCGCGACGCTGACGGCCGGGCCGGCGATGGCGATCAAGAACTCGTCGCCGGCTTCCTCAGTCTCGCGCTCCAGGCCAGCCACGCCGCCGAAGATGAAGAGCGTGATGCTGCGCACCGGCACGCCGCGCGCCTGGGCGACGAAGGAGTGCCCGAATTCATGGAGCAGGACGGAGAGAAACAGCAGCAGGACCGATGCGAAGCCGACCGCCCAATACTGCGCCCGGCTCCAATCGGGGTAGAGGCTGGGATACTGGCTCTCGGCGAAGATGATCGTGAAGAGCACGACAACGATGAACCAGCTGTAGTGGATGCCGACGTCGATGCCTCGAACGCGGCCCAGCTTGATCGATGCTTCCATCAATCCCGGCCTTTCGATTGGACGCTGCCACGATTTGCGCGCGGCGATCTGCGGCGCGCAACCCTGCGCACCCGGCGTAGCTCCAAGTGTAATTCTGGACGCTGAGCAAGGGTCCGGGCGACACCGGCCGCGAGGTGGCGGCGCGCCAGATCGGGGTCGACGGTCGCGGCGTCCGGGCGCAACAATACCCGCTCGATGTCCCAAAGTGGTGAGTCGAGCGGCAGTGGCTCCAGATTGGTGCGCGCCAGGGCCACACCGGCCAGGTAGTCCCCGCGCAATGCCTGGATCAAGGCCCCGTCGTCGATGGCGGTTGCCGATGTGGTGTTGATCAGCAGCGCGTCGTCGCGCATCAACGCCAGCTCGGCGCGCCCGATCAGCGGTTCCGATTCCGGCGTGTCCGGGAGATCGATCACCACGGCATCGCTGGAGCGCAGCAGTTCGTCGAACTCCAGTTCCCTGGCGCCCGTGCGCAGCGCCTGCTTGCGCGCCTCCTCGGTCAGCCGCCGTTCGCTTGCGGGGCTCCAGTAGGCCGGTGATGCGCCGAGCGCGCTGAGAATGTCCGCCAACTTCCAGCCCAGCGGTTGGAAGCCTACGAATCCGACGGTGGCGCCGGATAGCCCGCCGCGTGGCTCGGCCAGCGCAAGCAGCAGCCCCAGGGCGCGCTGCGCTCCGATCTCGGCTGCCGGGTCAGGTACGACGGCGAGCCAGGTGCTGTCGTCCCCCGCCAGGGCGCGTTGGACACGGTCCTGCTCGGCGAGCCCGGGGGCGACCAGGACGATGCCGGTCGCAGCGCGCAATGTGACGTCGTCTGCCGGCATCGCCGCGCCCACCATCACCGCGCCGGACGGGAATTCGGGCCTGCCAACGCGGAGCCGTCCGGCGGCGTCGGCGAGGCGGCGGTCCAACTCGTCTCGCAGTCCGGCCGCGGCCTCATCAAGGAGATAGATTCCCGCCAGCGTTTCGTTCATGTCATCCCTGTACTGCACGTTGACAGCCCGAAATGGGCGGCCCTAATGTCTTGCGACGATATGGAGAGCCTAACCCGTCTGGAGGCAGTATGGCAGTCACGCCGTTGTATGACCTGATCAAGACACTGACTGAGATCCCCGGCCCGACCGGCCAGGAGGACCGCGTCCACGAGTGGTGCGCCAACCACTGGTCGCAGTTCGCCGAGCACGTCGAGATCACCCAGGTCGGCAACGTCGTCGCACGGATCGGCGGCGAGGGGCCGGCGCTGATCGTCCTGGCTCATGGCGACGAGCTGGGCCTGATGGTCAAGTCGATTACCGAGGAGGGCTTTCTCCACATCTGGCCTGCCGGTCCCGACCGGCGCGGCAAGCCGGCCCACTGGTACAACCCGGTTAACAGCCCGGTGCTGGTACTGGCCGACAATGGCGACGTTGACGGGCAGCTCGTCTTCGCCAGCGGCCACGTCATCGGCGGCGCCAGCGACAAGCAGCATTTCGAGTGGAATGACTGGTTCGTCGATCTCGGTTATTCCAGCCGCGCCGACGTCGAAGCGCTGGGCATCCACCCAGGCACCCGCGTCGTCGTCAACGTTCCCACCCGGCGGCTGGGTGACACGATCATCGGCAAGGCGATGGACGATCGCGCCCCGCTCGCCGTGGCGACTGCCCTGGCGGAGCGGGTCGACACGACCAAGATCAAGTACCAGCTCTGGGTCGGCTCGACGATCCAGGAGGAGAACGGCCTGCTCGGTGCGGCCAGCATCCCCGACGTCCACCCGTTTAGCTACGCCTTCGCTCTCGACGTCGGGTTGTGTGGTGAGGTGCCGGGCACCCAGGCGATCAACCACCCGGCTAAACTACGCCATGGCCCGATCGTGGTCTATCAAGACAGCAGCGCGAACTACTCCGCCCGCATGTGCCGGGCTACCGTCGAGGCGGCGCGCTCGCGGGGCATTCCGGTCCAGCAGGCGGTCTTCCAGAACTATGGCAGCGACGGCGCCGAGCTGATTCGCCGGGGCATCGAAACGGTGCTGCTGACCATGCCGACGCGCTACACCCACTCGCCAAATGAGATGGTCACCGAAGCCGACTGCGACGCCTGCGTCGACCTGCTGATCGCCTTCCTTGAGAGCGAGCCACTGGGGCCGCGCTGGACGCCCCCGACGAACTGATCTCGGCCCGCCTGTCACCGGGCGATCGCCGGTCGAGTATCCGGCGATACTGCTCGGCGCGCGTTGATCGCATAGCCTCGATTCTGTCAGCCGCCCGCCGTGGCGCGGCTGGAAAGGAGCGAGGCGATGAAGGCTTTCCTGGGGCGCGCAACGGTTGCCATCCGCGAGCAGGTATTTGGAGGGTACAAGAGCCGTGCCGCGATCCGTGCCGAATGTAGCGCCGGACCGGAGGTCCTTGCTGCCCGCGTACGCGAAGTGACGACCCGAACCGGCTCGGTACGCCGGCTAGTCTAGCGCCAGCTCAAATCGGCGATCCTGCACGACCGGCTATCCGGGCGGCGATTCCACGACCGGGGTCGCGATCTGCGGCCAGGGCGCGATGGCCTCGAATGCGGCCGCGGCGCGTAGCACTGTGAGGTCATCTCGGTAGCGCCCGACGATCTGCAGGCCGACCGGCAGCCCATCGGTGGTGAAGCCGCAGGGAACCGAGGCGGCCGGCTGGCCGGTCAAGTTGAACTGGTAGGCGAAGCCAGTCCAGCCCAGATAGGTCGTCGGCTGGCCTGCGACGGTCTCCGGCCGATGCGTCCCAGCCGCGAAGGGCGGGCAGGCCATGGTCGGCGTCAGCACCAGGTCGTATTCGGCCATGAACTCGCGCCACAGGTGATACTGGCGGTTCCACTCGGCGTGAGCGCGCATGATGTCTTCTGCGCTGATCGTGCGGGCATACTCCAGCAACTCGACTCGCCCGGGATCGAGCCGGTCACGTACCTCCTCGAGGTCATCGAGGTGGCGGCTGAGCTGGGAGACGGCGAAGATGACCTCCATCGCCGGCCACGGGTCGGGACCGTCCGGGTGTGCCTCGATCAGCTCACAACCCAGTTCCTCAAAGCGCCGGGCGGCCGACTCGGCTATGGCCGCGACCTCCGGATCAACCGTCGCGTAGCCCAGGTCGGGCGACCAGGCGACGCGCAACCCTGATATATCCGTGCCCCGCTCGATCTCAGCCAGGTAGTCGATTCCCGAGGACCATGAGAAGCGGTCGCGCGGATCGTAGCCAGCGGTGACGGACAGGAGCAGCGCAGCGTCTCTCACGGTGCGGG
>DATGQR010000314.1:0-4041 GCA_035304105.1 Thermomicrobiales bacterium
TGTTCGCTGGAGAGCGCCACGAAGTCACCCAGCCGCACGAGGAGATCTGCCTGGCCCGGTCCCAGCGTCTCCAGCGTGCGGCGCGCGACGAAGAGTGCCTGCCGGAGGTTGTTCCCGCCGGCCTCCCGCCCGAGTGCGGGCCAGAGGAGTTCGATGATCTCTTCGCGATGCAGCCGGCCCGACGGGCTGAGCGCCAGCAGCTTGACGAGGCTGGCCGCCTTCGCCAGCGGCCAGGCATCGCTGGCTACCTCTACATGTCCATGCTGGATGCGAAAGCCGCCGAGCAGTGCGATGTGGACGGTCTGCTCGCCGTCGGGCGTTTCAGGTCGGGTCTTCGATCTCCCCATGACGCCTTGCCGCTTTGCAGCAGGGACCGGAGACGCGGCGGCCTGCTGCATCTGAGTGAGCGGTGAACTGCACAGATTGTAACGCAGGCAGGAATTGTGATCGGCCCGTTCTGCAGGTCAATTGGGGCATGGCGGCGTATCCGACATTTCTCCACCTCTGATCTGGATGCCATGTTGGGAGAATACGAGGTTTATTCGATGGCGCCCGCGGGGCGAATGGCGATGCTTTCGCCAGGCGTTCACCGATGAGATGGTGGATGCTATGTCGACCGAACGAGACTGGAACGCCGAGGTCATCGCCGAATTTCGCGCCAACGGCGGCGTCGTGGAAGCGCCCTACGACGACCCGCCACCGATGATCCTGCTCCACACCATCGGCGCCAGGAGCGGCCGGAAACACATCGTCCCGATGCGCGCCATGCCGGTCGGGGATGCACTCTACATCTTCGCCTCGGCCCACGGCAGCTCGCGCCACCCGGACTGGTATCACAACTTGAAGGCCCACCCGGATGTCGAGATCGAGATCGGCGCTGGAGTGCGCGCCGTGCATGCGACCGAGGTCAGCGGCGCTGAACGCGATGAGATCTTCGCCCGCCAGGTGGAGAGGTTCCCGATCTTCGCCGAATACGAGCAGCGCACAGGCAGAAAAATCCCGGTGATCCGCCTGGACCCCCGGGATCGCTGAGCCTGTGCCTGGGGAGCGACCGCCCTAGCCGGCCTGCCCCTTGCGCTTCTTCGCGGAGCCGCCCATGTAACTCCCGGTGGAGCCGCCGGCGGGCTCGTTGCGCTCGCCCGGCGTCACGTTGCCATCAGTATGGCGCGGATCGCTCCGGGGCGGGCGCGGGACGTTGCCCTCGGCATTCTCGAGGCGCTCTTCGATGTCCGCGCGATCTTCCTCGTCGAGGAATTCGCGCAAGCTTTGCTCTTGCCGGTCGCGCTCGTCGGTCATCGTCGGTTCCTTTCGACAGTGGGATCGGATAGCCCGGATGACTGCCTCAACGCTAACGCGCGCGACCGGCCAGCGAGCCGTGCTCCACTGCATCTCAGGATAGGTTTGGGGGCACCTTCAGGCAGCACCCGCGAAAAGGGGCCGCGCTGTGGTGCGCGGCCCCGTCGTTTGACCTGGAGGTGAAGCCGGAGAGAGACCGGCTTGCGCCTAGTCGTCGCCGGTCATCGCCGTTGTCGCGCCGGCCCGGCCCGTCATGGGCTGAATGTTCTTGTTGTGGCGGAACATGTTGTCCGGGTCATAGCGCTGCTTGATCTCGGCCAGGCGTTCGTAGATCACCGTCGGATAGGACTGCCGGATGCGGTCCTCGCTCTCTTCAGCGGTCTGGAAGTTGATGTAGCCGTTGCCGCTGGAGAAGGGGTGGAGATCGTTCCAGAAGGCCCGCGCCCAGGCGATGTGCTGCTCCGATTCCGCCGGGTCTTCCCAGGCTGCCTGGATCGCCATGACATACTCCGCGTTCCGATGCCCGATCGCTGATGCCTCGATGGGCACATCCTTCGCGGCCCCGCCGAGATGCATCACGAGCGTCGATGAGAGCGGCGAGGTGATCTTCTCCCAGTGGGTGATCGCCCGATCGATCGCTTCGTCGTTCAGGACCTCGAAGAAGTCCGACTTCCAGTAGTACTGCCGCCCCCAGGGTTGGCCGCTGTCCAGGAACTTCTGGTGGGCCGAGAACGGCTGCGGGCGGATCAGGTCGGCCAGCGGTTCGCCCGGGAACGAGCGGATGCGCTCGACATACGGCGCGGCGTCCTCGACCGGCCCGGCGTAGCTCATCGCGATGCCGCAGATGCGCTTGCCGTGCACCTCGGCCGGCAGGAAGGGGGCCGGTGGGGCCGTCCGCACGGCGAACAGGCAGGCCAGCTCGTTCGGCGCTTCCCGGGTGATCTCGCGGTGGAAGCGCAGCAGCTCCCGGGCGCGCTCGAAGGGGTAGAACACGATACCCGCCATCACCGTCGGGCCAAGTGGCTGCGCCTCGAACTCGTAGCCGGTGACGACTCCGAAGTTGCCGCCGCCACCGCTGAGCGCCCAGAAGAGATCGGACTCGCTCTCCGCGCTGACGTTACGCAGCTGGCCGTCGGCCGTCACGATCTCGACTGAGCGCAGCAGGTCGGGCGTGTAGCCCCACTTGCGGGTCAGCCAGCCGAAACCGCCGCCCAGCGTGAAGCCCGAAACGCCGGTGGTCGAGACGATCCCGCCAGGCACGATTAGCCCGTGCAGCTGCGTCTCGATGTCGACGTCCGCCCAGGTCGTGCCCGGCTGGACCCAGACGCGCCGCGACTCTGGCTCGACCCGGATGCCCTTCATCAGGAACAGGTCGATCATCAGCCCACCCTCGACGATGGCCGTGCCGGCGATGTTGTGGCCCGCGCCGCGGACCGAGATGAGCAGGTCGTGCTGGCGGGCGAAGTTGACGGCCTCGACTACGTCTGCGGAGCCGAGACAGCGCGCGATCAACGCCGGCCTGCGGTCGATCATGCCGTTCCAGAGCTTCCTGGCCTCGTCATAGCCGGGACTGTCTTGATGCAGAAGCCCTCCACGTAGCTTGCCGGCGAAGGCCTGCACTGTGGCCTCATCGATCGTCGTGATCGAGCCCTCCCGGGTGCGGATCTCGAAAGCACTCATCGCAAACATCCTTGTCTACCCGCGGCGTCGCGCCAACGGTGCGCGTCGCCGCTCAGGTGCGAATACCACATCGATACGGTATGCGGGCGTCAACCGGCACTCAAGTACGATTTCTGTACCCCGGCGAGGACGAATGCTGTAGAGTTTCGAGCACCTCGGAGTGCGAGAAGGGTGGATCGCGCCGGGCGGCGCCGTGGCGGCCGGCCTCAGGACTGCCGATCGCGGCGTTCACGGGTGGTACAGATTTTGTAGCCGCGTGCGCGCTATGGGTATCCGGCACGCTGGCGAGGAGGTAGGTGATGGCGCGCCGAGCGAGCTACGGGCAGTTCTGCCCGGTTTCCAAAGCGGCGGAGATCGTGGCCGAGCGCTGGACGCCGCTGGTCTTGCGCGAATTGATCTCCGACAGCCACCGCTTCAACGACATCCACCGGGGCGTCCCGCTGATGTCGAAGTCGCTGCTCTCCAAGCGCCTCAAGGAGCTGGAGCAGGCCGGCATGGTCGTCCGCCGCGAGATCCCCGGCGAGGGCGTGCAGGGCTACTTCCTGACCGAGGCCGGCGAGGCATTGCGGCCGATTATCATCGCGCTCGGCGAGTGGGGCCAGCGCTACGTGCGCAGCAACTTCGACCAAAAGGACCTCGACCCATCGCTGTTGATGTGGGACATCCGCCGCCTGGTCAACGTCAACCTCCTGCCCGGCGCGCGGACGGTCGTGGAGTTCGAGTTCACCGACCAGTCCGGCCCGCGGCGCAAGTGGTGGCTGCTGAAGGAGCCGGGCGCCGACGAGATCGACCTCTGCCTCCACCACCCCGGCTACGAGGTGGACCTCCACATCCAGACCGACCTGGAGACGATGACCCGCGTCTGGATGGGCGACATCGAAGTGCCGATCGCCCTGCGCTCCGGCAAGCTCAAGCTCGACGGTTCTCCCGCCCTCCGCCTCAGTTTCCAGGACTGGATCGGCCTTAGTATCTTCGCGAATGTCGAGGCTGAGGACTGACACAAATAACTGGAAACATCAACGTCGTCTTGTGCGTGTAGGTCGGCTGCTCACCGGCAGGAGTCTT
>DATGQR010000315.1:0-11165 GCA_035304105.1 Thermomicrobiales bacterium
ACGATGGCAGCGGGGATCTGCACGCCTGCGTCAATCGGTATACCGGGGCGCTGCGTTACGTGACCGACCCGGCGCGCTGCACGTCCGTCGAGTTCCCGATCACGCTCGCTGCCGGGGGCCCAGACGCCGGACCGGACTTTAATGTGCGCGTCAAACAGTATGAAGGCGAGTTCACGCCGGGCTCGCCGATGATTACTGCTGACTCCATAGCATGTCAGCCTGGGGAAATAGCGATCAACGGTGGCGCTCGGTATATCGTGGAGGGTCAACCCACCGCCTCCACGGATTTTATCGTCCTCTCTAGCGCTCCGCTCGGCACGCCGCCGTCAGAATGGTGGATAGGCTGGATGCTCCAGGTACCGGACGCCGACGACGTAAGCGTTGAATCGTGGGTCGTTTGCGTGTCGTGAGTGCGGGCGCAGTCACGGCAGGTGGAGCGGTTGGCGCGCTGTCCCGCGCAGCCTAGGTGTCGCGCGGCGGATCGTCGTCCGGGCCGGTCGGGTCGTCGGCGCTGGCGCGGATGGCGGTCAGGATGGTGCGGAGGCCAGGGTCAGCCACGTCGCGGTCCGCGCCAGCGCGGAATGAGTCGATGATGATTTCGGGGTGGCGCTCGTAGTACAGCTCGGCCTGGAGTAGCGTCTCGAGCTTGTCGACCTGCCGCACGAAGCGGGACTCGGTGCTCTCGCCAGTGTTGTACTCCTCCCAGGCCGCGACGACCTCAGCGCGCAGATGCTCGGGCAGGCTGGCGACCATCTCGTTCAGCGCGGCGCGCTCGCGCTCGTGCTTGAGGCGGGTCTCGCGCGGGTCATAGTCCGGCGCCTTGCGGAAATGGGTTTCGGCGATCTGGCCGGTCTCGTCGCGGTGGCGGTCATACGGGGTCGCGTCGCCGGCCAGCGCTTCCGGGAGGTCGTGGACGAGCGCGATCAGCAGCACGCGCTCGGCGTCCAGATCGTCGCGTTCCAGGGCCAGCAGCCATGCCATCAGCGCCATCGCCCAGGAGTGCTCGGCTCCGGACTCGGGCTGCGGCACGCCACGGTCGACCCAGCCCTGGCGGCGCACTTCCTTGAGCCGCGCGGCCAGGCGCAGGAAGCGGACGATGCCGGCGCGGTCGGAGGCGCTCATGGGCTGACCTTCGCGTCGGCTGGCGTCGCCCGGGCCGCGCTGCCGATGCGCCGGGCGAAGACCGCCCCGATCAGTAGGCCGATGGCGACGGTCACGGCGACTGCCCGGGCGCCGGTGAGGTCGATCAGGAGGCCGGCCGCCAGGGTGGGGACCAGCGAGCCCAGGTTGGCCAGCGTCGCCTGGGTGGCGAAGACGCGCGCGTGCGACTCCGGCGGCGTGCGCAGCACGAGCTCGGTGCGGATCGCGACATTGACCGTGCCGACGGCCAACCCGGCAGGGATGGACAGCAGCATCGTGGTGGCGATGATCGGCCGGATCCCGAGCTGCTCCTGGACCCAGCTGACCAGAATACCGCGCTCGTACAGCAGCTCACTGATCTGCTCGACCGAGCCGATTGCCAGGATCGCGCAGGAGAACAGCGCCAGCCCGGCGGCCGCCAGGCGCCCGAAACCGATCAGCGAGCCGAGCAGCGGGGCGATCTGCAGGCCCACGACCAGCCCCAGCGCGGCTGGTGCGAAGACGAAGACGGTGTTGCCGGCGTCGGTGTCGAGCACATCCACCAGGAACTGCGGGACGATCACGACCAGTGCGCTGAGTCCGATGCCGATCATCACCGAGTCCACCAGCGCCCCGAAGGCCCGCCGGTCGCGCACCATCATGCGCCAGCCGGTCATCAGCGAGGCGCTGGACTCGGCGGCTAGCGACTCGTCGCTGGTCTGCCTGACGCGGCGCGGGGCGTCGATCCGTACCAGGGCGATGCCGGCGGCCAGGTAGAGCGCGGCGCACAAGCCGAGCAGGATCTTGATATCGCCCAGCTTGAGGACTAGCGGAGCCAGGATGACCATGCCCAGCAGCTGGGAGATCGAGAGCGCCAGGTTGTGCAGCGAGCTGGCGCGCGACAGCTTTTCCGTGCTGACGAGCGCCGGCAGCAGCGCGGACTCGGCCGGTGAGTAGAATTGATGGATGACCCAGATGGCGATCGTCACGATGAAGATGTCGGCCACGTCGAAGGCGCCGCGCAGCGCCACGAGGATCGCCAGCACGCGCAGGCCGTTGAGGATGACCATCAGGCCGCGCTGGGGCAGCCAGTCGGCGATGACCCCGCCGGGCAGGCCGAGGACTAGCGCCGGGACGATCGAGCAGACGACGAAGAGTGACGCCCAGATGCCGGCCGTGGTCTGTTCGACCAGGGCGATCAGCAGGCCGTAGAGCAGCGCCGACTGTGCCGTCTGGGCCAGCACGCGCGAGACCCAGAAGCGTCCGAAGCTGCTGGCAAACCAGCCGGTCACAACTGCCGGAGCCGCCGAGTTGTCGCCCATCGCAGCGTCCCTCCTGCGAGCCTGGCCTGAAGCGGGACCGGACGGGAAGCGTGGCCAGGTGCTGCGGTATCATCATGCTTCAGGCATGCACCGCGCCGCTAGTGTTCGCCGCTGTCGGCGGTCGTAGCCGCCTGTGTGGTTTATCCTTATAGCAAGCGGGGACACCACGAGAATCCCTGACTACAAGACTTCGCATGTTGACGTCCGGCGCGCCGTCATTCCCGGCGCGCCTGAAGGCGAGATTCCGATATGAACGATCGACAACCCCCTTCCGGGCAGGACCCGCGAGCGCGTCCGCCCGGCCCCGGCGGGGAAGCGCCACAGCCGCGCTCGCGCATTCCAAACTGGGCGATTGTGGCCATCCTGGTGGTGATCGGCCTGTGGTACATGTACGCGCAGTTCTGGCCGAGCACCTCCGAGCGCATTGACATTCCATACTCCGCGATGATCGCCGCGGTCCAGGAGAGCCGCGTGGAAGCGGTCGAGATCAGCGGTCAGAACGTCAACGGCACCTTCAACCGCGAATACGTCTGGACCGGCAATGAACTGCTCGAAGCGAGCGAGCCGCTGCCGGCCGACGTGGACCGCGAGGAGGTCCAATCGGCGCGCGATTTCAAGTCGACGCTGCCGTTCGAGTCCGATGAGACGTTCACGACCCTGCTGCTCGAGAACAACGTGCGCATCGACGCGGACGCTGGTGGCGGCTCGATCCTCCCGCAGCTGCTGATCAGCTTCTTGCCGCTGATCCTGTTCATCGCGGTGATCTTCTTCATCGGGAGGAACATGATGCGCGGCCAGCAGAACGTGTTCCGCTTCGGCAGTTCCAAGGCCAAGGTGTATGACGCCGAGCGGCCGCAGGTCACGTTCGATGACATGGCCGGCGAGGACGAGGCCAAGCGGGAGCTGTCGGAGGTCGTCGACTTTCTGAAGCACCCGATGAAGTACCATCAGCTCGGCGCGAAACTGCCGCGCGGCGTCCTCCTGGTCGGCCCACCGGGTACCGGCAAGACGCTGTTGGCGCGGGCGGTCGCCGGGGAGGCCGGCGTGCCCTTCTTCAGCGTCAGTGCGTCGGAGTTCGTCGAGATGTTCGTCGGCGTCGGCGCTTCGCGCGTGCGCGACCTCTTCCAGAAGGCCAAGGCGTCGTCGCCCTCGATCGTCTTCGTCGACGAGCTGGACGCCGTCGGCCGCCAGCGCTTCGCCGGCCTGGGCGGCTCGAACGACGAGCGCGAACAGACGCTCAACCAGTTGCTGGTCGAGATGGACGGCTTCGATGACCGCCAGGAGGTCATCGTCCTGGCCGCCACCAACCGTCCGGACGTGCTGGACCCGGCGCTGCTGCGCCCGGGACGCTTCGACCGCCAGGTAACGATCGGTCTGCCGGACCGCAAGGGCCGCGAGGAGATCTTCAAGATTCACACGCGCGGCATCCCGATCGGCGACGACGTCAAGCTGGAGCGGCTGGCGGCCGCGACGCCGGGCTTCTCCGGCGCCGACGTGGCCAACCTGGTCAACGAGGCTGCGCTGACGGCCGCCCGGCACGACCGCAAGGTCGTGACCATGGCGGACTTCAACGAGGCGCTCGACAAGATCATCCTGGGCACGGCGCGCTCGCCGCTGGTCAACGAGCGCGAGCGGCTGGTCGTCGCCTATCACGAGGCCGGGCACGCGATCGTGGGCCACTACTCCGAAGGCTCCGACCCGCTGCGCAAGATCTCGATAGTGCCGCGTGGCCGTGCTCTCGGCGTGGTGATCCAGACGCCGGACGAGGATCGCTATAACTACTCTAAGACCTATCTGCTGTCGCGCATGGCGACCGCCATGGGCGGTCGCGCCGCGGAGGAGTTAGTCTTCGGCGAGATGACGACCGGGGCGCAGAGCGATATCAAGGAAGCCACCAGCCTGGCACGGCGCATGGTCGGGCTCTGGGGCATGAGCGAAGAGATCGGGCCGGTCTACCTGGGCACCGGTGAGGAGCATGTCTTCCTCGGCCGCGAGATCGCCCAGCACGACCAGATCGGCGAGCGCACTCAGGACCGCGCCGATGAGGCCGTCCGCAAGCTCGTCCTGGAGGCACAGGAAAAGGCCATGCAGATTCTCCAGGAGCATCGCGAGGAACTGGACCGGCTGGCGCAGCGGTTGATGGTCGACGAGACGCTCGACCAGGATCAGATTGCCGAGATCCTGGGCGCGCCCGGGGTGCCAGATGCCGTGCCGGCCGATGACGACTAGTCCGGACGAGGCCAGCGCGGAGCGGGTGACTTGACGACGTCTGTGCGCGGGGGTGAAGGTAGCGTCATCGAGCGCGCCTCACCCCCGGAACTTGTAAGCCTCTGGTTCGTGGCGGTGACGGCGCTGTTCGTGACCGCGCTGATCACGGCCAACATCACAGCCGTCAAGGTGGTCGAGATCTGGCGCGTGCAGGTGCCGGCGGGGACATTGACGCTGTTCCCGCTCTCTTACATCTTCGGGGACGTGCTCACCGAGGTCTACGGCTTCCGGCGGGCGCGACTCGTCATCTGGCTGGGCTTCTTCTGCAACCTGATCGCCGTCATTGCGATCTACGTGGGCGGGCTGCTGCCGGCGGCCGAGTTCTGGCAGGATCAGGAGGCCTACGACACAATCCTGGGCTTCACCTGGCGCCTGCTGGCGGCGTCCTTCGCTGGCTACCTGGCCGGCGAATTCGTCAACTCGGCGATCATCTCGCGCCTGAAGCTGATCACCAAGGGGCGCTGGCTCTGGTCGCGGACGATCACCTCGACGGTCTTCGGTCAGTTCGTGGATACGGGGATCTTCATCGCGATCGCCTTCTGGGGTGTGATCCCCGGCGGCGAACTCTGGGAGACGTTTCTGCACGCCTGGCTGATCAAGGTGGCCTACGAGACGCTGGCGACGCCGCTGACTTACCTGGTGGTCAACTACCTGAAGCGGGTGGAGCAGACCGACGTTTACGATTATGGTACCCAATTGAACCCATTTGGGTTACGATCTTGATGCGCGCTGGAACGGGAAGCGGTGCATTCGCCCCTGCGAATGGCTTGCGTGTCGCGCATTATCTATCTACGTAATGTGGGTTATCCTTGACGGTCGAAGTTGCGGCCAGAGCTGCGCTCCGGCCGAAGTTCGTGAGGGCGATGGGCCGTGGCTGACATGACTGCAGTCGACACTTCGTGGCTCAAAGAGAAGGTTGCTCTGGTATTTCCGGGGCAGGGTATCCAGCATGTCGGCATGGGCCGTTATCTCTACGAGCATTTCCCATCGGCCCGCGCGGTCATCGACCAGGCGGACGCGATCCTTGGCTTCCCGCTCTCGCGGCTGATGTTCGAGGGGCCGGATGAGGAACTGGAAGATACGATCAACGCCCAGCCGGCCATCCTGACCGTCAGCGTGGCCGCGCTGGAGGCGATCAAGGAGCGCTATCACGCGCTCGGCCAGAAGGTGCAGCCGGTGTTCGTCGCCGGGCACTCGCTCGGCGAGTACTCGGCGCTGGTTGCGGCCGGGACGCTCGATTTCCGGGACGCGCTGGAGCTTGTGCGCGAGCGAGGTCGCCTGATGAAGGAGGCCGGCAACGAGTTTCCCGGTGGCATGGCGGCGATCATCGGGTTGGAGCCGGACGTGTTGGCCCGCATCTGTGCCCAGGCCAGCGAAGAGACCGGCGGCATCGTCGTCGTCGCCAATGACAACTGCCCGGGACAGACGGTGATCTCCGGGCAGGAGGCGGCGCTCGAGCGGGCGATGGAGCTGGCCCGCGAGCAGGGCGCTCGGCGGGCTGTGCGCCTGGACATCTCGATCGCCTCGCACTCGCCGCTGATGGAGCGCGCGGCGCGCCAGCTCGGTGACCTGGTCCACAAGGTGCACTTCCACGAACCGGTGGTGCCGATCGTCTCAAACCTCACCGGGCGGGTGAGCACGTCAGTTGAGGAGCTGCGCCGCAACGTTGGCGACCACATGGTGCGGCCGGTGATGTGGACCAATTCGGTGCGGGAGATGATCGACAGTGGCGCGACCACATTCATCGAGGTTGGCCCCGGCAACGTGCTGGGCGGGCTGATTCGGCGCATCCGGCGCGATGTGCGAACATTGACACTTGCCGATCTCGACCTGGGGGGACCGGGCGACGCGCGTTGATTGCCGTCGCCGGGAGAGTAGGGAGAGTATGACCGAATCCAAGCGCATCGTCGTGACCGGCGTCGGCGCGGTCACGCCGATTGGCAATGACCCCGAGACCTATTGGAAGAACCTCGTCGCCGGCAAGTCCGGCGCGGCTCAGATCACTCAATTCGACACCAGTGACCTGCCGGTGACGATCGCCTGCGAGGTCAAAGACTTCGACTCCAGCGCCTATGTCGACCCCAAGGCCGCGCGGCGCATGGACCGCTTCTCGCAGTTCGCGGTCGTCGCGGCCGGCCAGGCGCTTGATAGCGCCGGGTTGAAGATCGACGAGTCGAACTCGGCGCGCACAGCGGTCATCATGAACACCGGCGGTGGTGGCGTTCCAACGATGGTCGATGAGGTGCGTACCTACGATAATCGCGGGCCGCGGCGGGTGAGCCCCTTCTTCATCCCGATCTTCGCCCCGAACATGGCGGCCGCGCAGATCTCGCTGACCTTCGGCATCACCGGGCCGGTCATGGCCGCGGTGGCCGCCTGCGCCGCAGGTGCCCAGTCGCTGGTCGACGGCTACCACATGCTGCAGCGCGGCGACGCCGACGTGGTGATCGCTGGCGGCACCGAGGCGGCCCTGAGCCAGGTGTCGGTGGCAGCCTTCGCCAACATGCAGGCGCTCTCGCGACGCAACGACTGTCCGGAGCAGGCCAGCCGCCCCTTCGATGCCGATCGCGATGGCTTCGTCTTCGCCGAGGGCTGTGGCGCCCTGATCCTCGAACGCGAAGAGGACGCACGGGCGCGCGGCGCGAACATCCTCTGCGAGCTGGCCGGCGGCGCATTGACGGCCGACGCCTTCCATATCACCGCGCCGGAGCCGGAGGGCAAGAGCGTGACTCGCGCGATGAAGCTGGCGCTGGAGAAGGCAGACCTGGCCCCGGAGGACGTCCAGGGCATCTACGCTCACGCGACCAGCACGCCGATCGGCGATATCGCCGAGACGAAGGCGATCAAGAAGGCCTTCGGCGATCACGCCTACAAGCTCGCCGTCTGCTCGCCGAAGAGCCAGCTCGGCCACCTCGTCGGTGCGGCCGGTGCGGTCAGCGCCGTGGCGGCGGTGCTCTCACTCCGCGACCAGGTGATGGCGCCGACAATCAATCTCGACAAGCCCGATCCCGAGTGCGACCTCGACTACATCCCGAACGTCGCCCGGGAGATGAAGCTGAACGCTGTGCTCTCCAACTCGTTCGGCTTCGGCGGCCAGAACGTCGTGACCGTCTTCAAGACGCTGTAGCGCTCCGCTTTCTATCAACAAATGCAATGAAGGGCGGCCCCACCCGGTCGCCCTTACCGCGTTTAGGCGCGCGAGTTTGACGACCAACTTTTCGCAGCGCCACGGTTTCCAACCGCCCGCAGGGCCAAAGGTGGGGGCTGTTACGATGCCGTGCTGCATCGCAGTAGCTCGAATCACCATCCCTACGACGTCGGGCAGGTGTGGTTCCTGTGACAATTCAGGTGATTCGAGATTCAGACCGCATCGCCCGGCGACATATCCCAGACGATATCCTGTGCATCGAGGACTGGCTCACTAGCGGCAGGCGCCCCAGAGGCCGCGGTTGGACTCGCGGGCTTCACGCTCGGCCGCGAAGAGCGCGTCGCTGTGGCGCTCGTTCGGCGGGTAATTGCCGGCTTCGGCATAGCCGCCGGCGACCAGCAGCAGGTTGACGAAGTCGTCATCGTCGGCGTCCGGGGATAAATAGACATAACGCAAGAGCCGCCCAAAGCGGTCGCGGTCCTCGACGTCGGGCTCCAGGTACACCGTCTTGCCGTCGACCAGCCGGCGGTTCTCGTCCGACGCTTCCGGGCCGAAGCATTCCACCGGGGCGTCGGGGTTGACCGACTCCGGCGCATCGATCCCGATGTAGCGCAAGCGCTCCTCACGGCCGTCGAGCCGGACGATGACGGTGTCGCCGTCGACGACGCGCACGACCTCAGCGCGCTCCAGCGTCGAGCTGCCGGAGCCGTCCACGCCTTCTTCCAGCTCGCAGGCGGCGATGAAGCAGCAGGCAGCCAGCAGGAGCAGCGCCGCCGCGCGGCTCAGGTGGGCTTGCACGCGTCCAGAAGCTCCAGGATGCTCTCGGCGGACTGGTCGGCGGTGATCGCCCGGATGATGGCGTAGTCGAGGATGGCTTCCTCGCGCTCGATGCCTGGCCGCAATTCGGCGGCGCTCTGCCCGGTGACGACCGTGTCGTGGGCTGTCCTGCCATGGGCGCGGAAGAGCCGGCGGAAGCGCGGGATGGAGTCGTAGTTGCCGGCGGCCTCGTCCAGCGCCGCCTGCGCCTGGGGGAGCAGCGCGCAGCGAATGTAGGAGTAGATCGGCGGCGTCTCCCGGCCGGCGCGAGCAGCGCCTTCTTCGACCAGCGGGCGGGATTCCTCGATGGCCTCCCGGAACCACCAGGTGAAGATCACACCGTCGGCGATCTCCCCGGCGAGGCGGGTCATATTGGGACCGAACGCACCGACGAGCGGGCGTGCCGCAAGCTCGGAGCGGATCCGCTCGACGGCGGCGCGCATCGTGTCGAGCGCGCCGGCGGCCCCGCCGCCCCAGCCGATGCCCATCAGAAAGCGGTCTTGCGGAATGACGAGTGCCCGGGTGTCCTCGATGAGCTGGTCGATTGGGCGACGGTTGAACGGCAGCACGCCGGTGCCGATCGGGAAGCTCGTCACCTCGGCGGCTGCTGCGACGGCGCGCATGGCCGCGTCCGGCGGCGAGCCGTTCAGCCAGAAGCTGTCGTACCCGGCCTGCTCGGCCGCTCGCGCCACCTCGCGGACGACATTGAGCGGGGTCGTCGCGTCGATCCCAAAGCCGCGGGGCGGCATCAGCTCGCTCCTCCCGGCTTGCAGGCCTCGAGCAGCTCGAGGATCGTCTCCGGCTCGTCGTCCGGCGTGATGGCGCGGACGATCGTCTCGTCGAGGATGGCCTCGAACTCTGCGATACCGGCCTGGAGCACTGGCGGGTTCGTGCCGCGCAGCACGGTCAGGTATGCCTCGATGCCCTGGCGTTCGAAGTGCCTGGCGTAGGCCGGGATGGATGCGTAGCGGTCTGCCTGGCGGTGTATCTCCTGCTCCGCCTGCGGCAAGAGCCCGGCGCGCACGAAGGACATGACCGCCGGCTTTGCGCGCCCGGCTTTCGCAGCCGCTTCGGCGATCCGCTCGGCCGACTTGGCGGCGTAGCTGGGGGTGACCCAGTTGAGCAGCACGCCATCGGCGATCTCGCCGCCCAGCTCAACCATGCGCGGCCCAAGCGCCGCGATGACGATCGGGCAGGACAGCTCGGCGTTCAGCGTCGCCACCGCCCGGCGAGCGTTGTTGAGCGCGCCCTTCGGCCCGGGCGAGCCGATGCCGAGCCACAGGCGCTCCTCGGGCAACCGGTGGCGGCGCACGTCCAGCGCGATTGATTCGGGCGGCCGGCGGCTGATCGGGATGACGCCAACGCCCAGGCGGACACGGCCTGTCACGGACGCCGCCGCGGCCAGGGCTTCCAGCCCGTCGCCATCCGGCGTGTCATTCACCCAGAACGAGCTGTAGCCCGCCCGCTCCGCCGCCTCGGCGACGATCTTGATCGTCTCGTTATCGACCGCCGCCGCGATCCCGAATCCTCGTCCCATGCTGTCCTCCCGGTGCTATCTACGCGCGACTGTGAAAGCGGGCGTCGCCCGCCATCGGGATAGCATACCCTCATCGGTTCGCCGGTCGGACCACGTCTTCACGATGAATCAGTCGATGTCCCGGAACCAGACCAGGATCGCGCCGTTCTCCGCTCGCAGGTAGAGCGTTTCGTGTCCGAGTTCGTAGGTGGCCGCCTGCTCCAGCGCCTCCATGAAGCGAGCTTCCTGCTCCATGATGGGCTGATCGCACGCCATTTGCGTGAGTGCCGCCGGCTCGATGCTGATCGAGTCGCCGTCCCGGCTGAAGCTCGTCATGTACGAGTTGCAGCCGGCATGGCCGCTCAGGCGCTCATCCGTGTCGAAGAGCGCAGTCGGTACGGCCTCTTCGAGCACGCTGGCGAGCTGATTGGCGCCATCGTTGAGCGCAACCACCTGCCATTCGGTACGCGTCAGGGACGCTGGTCTGAGCCTGGCGAACTCCGCCACCTCGCGCCCATCAGCGTTGATCAGCCATAACCGGTCGTCCACGAGATCGAACGTCCGCGCGGCGGTCAGCGCCTCCATGAATGCCGCTTCCTGACCCATGACAGTCTCGTCGCAGGCCATCAACGTCGCGAGGCCCACGTCGAAGGTGATCTCGCTGCGGTCGTCCCGGCTCCAGCTCCCGGCGAACAGATTGCAGCCGCCGGTGCCGGAGAGTTCGTCTTCGCCGTGGAGTTCGAGTCTCACCGACACGTCATCGAGGACATCCTTGCCATTCAGCTCAAGCAATTCCCACTCGGTATCGACCAGCTGTCCGGCGCTCACGGACTTTCCACAGCCGGCCAGCATGACCGGCGTCACAAGCACGGCGGCGAACATCAGGCCCACCCGGAGACTCGATCCATTCACGTTACAAGGTTCCCTTCATCGTTTGGCCGGCGCTCTCACCAACCGCGCTCCAGCATCGCGCTCA